>JAFUYE010000078.1 GCA_017470715.1 Selenomonadaceae bacterium | reverse complement strand
TGAGCGAGACGGATTTGCAGGCAGTGGTTGAGCAGTTAAATCAGAGACCGCGAAAATGTTTGGGTTACAAATCACCGTGGGAAGTGTGGTTTTCTACCCCGTTGCACTTCGTTTGACAATTCAAGCAAGCAAAAGAAAAGTTGATTCTAAAAACTCAAATTCAATGATTGAATTAAATCGAAGTCAACGCACCGACAACCGTCACGTTGCTTATTTTCCTTGAGCGATAAAATTTTTCTGATAATCAAAGCATTCGTTTGCAATGTCCTTGTGCAAAATCACCAAGCACAGCAAGTTCGGAATCGCCATCAAGCCGTTCATTGTGTCGGAAAAATTCCAGACAACGTCAAGCGTTTGTGTCGCGCCGATGAAAGTTATCAGGCTGAAAACAATTCGGTAGCCGATAATGACTGCGCGGTTGCTCACGAGATATTCAAGCGATTTTTCGCCGTAATATTCCCAACCGAGAATCGTCGAGTAAGCGAACAGTGCCAACGCAATCGAAACGATATATTTCGCGCCTTCACCGTAAACCGTGCTGAACGCCAAAATCGTCAACGGTGCGCCGGAAATCAACTTGCCGGTTTCGGGGTCAACGGTGCCGAGCACGCCGGAACTTGCGATAACCAAGCCCGTCAAAAAGCAAATAATCATCGTGTCGAAAAAAGTTCCCGTCATGTTGACGTAGCCTTGTTGTGACGCGTGATCGGTGCGAGCCGCAGCCGCCGCAATCGGAGCCGAGCCGAGACCTGCTTCGTTGCTGAAAACGCCGCGAGCAACGCCCCAACGCATTGCCGTCAACATTGATGCGATAATCGAACCGCCGACGCCGCCCGCAACCGCTTCCGTCGAGAAAGCCATTTGGAACATGATCGCCAAACCGGAGGGGACATTTTCAAAATTTTTGATGACGATTATCACGGTGAACAAAATGTAAAAGAACGCCATTGACGGCACGATAAAGCTTGAAACTTTGCCGATTGAGTGCACGCCGCGAATCAAAACCGCCAGCGAACAGACAACCAAAACTATGCCCGTGACTTCGGCGGAGATACCGAGCGAACTGAACGCGGAACTGATTGAATTCGCCTGCGTCATGTTGCCGATACCGAACGACGCGCAGACCGCGAAAATTGCAAACGCCGCCGCCATAAATCTGCCGAGACCGCCGCCGATGCCGTTTTTCATTGCGTACATGGGACCGCCCGCCATTTCGCCGACGGAGTTTGTTTCGCGATATTTGACAGCCAAAACCGATTCTGCGTATTTGGTCGACAAACCGAACGCCGCAGAAATCCACATCCAAATAATCGCGCCGGGGCCGCCGAGTACCATTGCCGTTGCAACGCCGACGATATTGCCCGTGCCGACAGTCGCGCTCAGTGCCGTCATAAGCGATTGAAACGGTGACAGGTCGCCTTCGTTGTCTGCCTTGTGTTGCATAATCATTTTGATTGCGTACCAAAGATTAAGCCACGGCAAAAATTTTAAACGAATCGTCAGGAAAATGCCCGTGCCGACGAGGAACGCCAGCATTATCGGTCCCCAGACAAAATCGTTTACGTCATTTAATAGTTGCGACAAATCCATGAAAAAAATTCCCTCCCGATAAATTAACCGATAAAACTTTTCATGCCGCGAATTATATTGAACATGTGATAGCTTGTCAAATTTTTGGGCTATGAATACATAAAAAAACGACGCGCAGATTTTGCACGCCGTTTAAAATTTTTGTCGTCGTCAGAACATGCCGCCAACGGAGAAATGGAATCTGCCGCCCTGTGAGCCGCGCCCGTAATCCAAACGCAACGGACCCATCGGAGTATTCAGCGCAACACCGAGCCCGATACTGCCTTTGAGATTTTTGGGATAAATGCCGGCATTCCACGCGGCACCCCAGTCCGTGAAAATCGCGCCTTGAATTTTTTTCATGAGCGGGAAACGATATTCAATCGAGCCCATAAACATTCTGTCGCCGCGAAATTGGTCGTCACGATAGCCGCGCAGTGTGCCTTGTCCGCCCAAACGAAATTGGTTGAACTCCGTCAATTCGCCGTGCCCGAAACCGTAAGCCGCACGCATTGCCCAAGTCTGTTCGTGGTCGCCCGCCTTACGATAAAATTCGTGATCAATCGAAGCTTTTTGGAATTTGAAATCGCCGCCAAAAATGCCGCCCGCTTCAAGCGAAAGTTTAACTTTGTTGCCGTCGGTCGGATTGTAAATGTTGTCGCGAGTGTCGGTGATGTGTTCAAAAATCAGACTGCGCGTCAACCCGAAATTTTTCTTGCGCCACCAATCGTATTCGCCTCTGGAACGGTCGCCCGCGTCACCTGAAGAAACGTGTCGAACGTATCTGTCTTTGCGGTTGCGAAACGTGAAATAGTTCGTGGAATATTCGCTGACGGGTCTGCTTATGGTAATTTCGCCGCCGGAATATTTGCGCATGTATTCTTCCAAAAAGTCGCCGTTGCTGTTGTAGTCGTTGAAAGCGTATGTGCGATTGTACAGCTGAAATTTTATGCCCGTTTCGTGACGATCTATCCACGGCTTAAAGTAAGTGAACGTGTAACCTTGAGCGTCATCTTCGGAGCCGCTACGTTCGTACATTATGCTGACTGTTTCGCCGAGCCCGCGAAAGTTTGTATCGGTGAGCGAAATCATGCCGACAATGCCGTCGCTTGTGGAATAGCCCGCGCCGATACCGAAAGTGCCCGTGCGTTTTTCTTTAACGTCAATTTCCATGATGACTGCGTTCGGCTCCACGCCGGGATTCATTTTAACGTTGACATCTTCAAAAAAGCCGAGGTTGTAAACGCGTTGCATACTGCGGCGGGCAAGTTTCGCGTTAAACGGCGTGCCGACTTCCTGACGCATTTCGCGCAGAATAACTTTGTCTTTGGTTTTCTTGTTACCTTTGACGGTGTAACCTTCCAAAATGCCTTCGCTGATTTTGAGCGTCAAAACGCCGTCTTTGTCAATGTTCATGTCGGTGACTTTCATGAGGATAAAGCCTTCGCGCTTGTAGTCCTCTTGAATTGCGGCAATGTTGTCGTGCAAAGTGTTGCTGTTCAAAATTTCGCCGCGCTTGACGGTCATCATTTCGTCGAGTTCTTCTTTGGTGTAAAGCGTGTTGCCGGTGAAAACAACATCTTTCAAGACGGGATTTTCCAGCACGTGAAAAGTTATGATGACGCCTTCGGGCACGACTTCAAAAGTTTGATACGCTTCGTAAAAGTAACCCGTGTTGATAAGCGCGTTTCTGTCGCGAAGAGCCGCCGCGCCGCTGAAAGTGTCGCCGACATTTTCCAAAACCGCAGCACGAACTGTCGGAGCCGTCACGGAACTTGCGCCTTCGTATTCAATGTCGACAATCGTCTTGCCTTCAAACTGTCTCATGTAGTCGAGCAAAGTTTCCGCGACCTGCGAGCGATACGGTTCGTCTGCAGGTTTTTCTTGCGGCGGAGTGTCTGCGGGCTGTGACGCATTGTCCGCCGGTTTTGTCGTGTCTGCAGGTTGTGACGCGTTGTCTGCCGGTTTCGTCGTGTCTGCAGGCTGTGACGCATTGTCCGCCGGTTTCGTCGTGTCTGCGGGCTGTGGCGCATTGTCCGCCGGTTTCGTCGTGTCTGCGGGCTGTGGCGCATTGTCCGCCGGTTTTGTCGTGTCTGCGGGCTGTGACGCATTGTCCGCCGGTTTCGTCGTGTCAACGGTCGCGGATTCGTCTGCGGGCTTTTCGTTTTGAAACGGTTCAGTCGTCGTCGGTTGGTCGACGGTTTCGGGTTCCGCAGAAGCCGGAGCAACGCCGAATATTAAAGGCAACGCCATCGCCGCGACAATCGCCGAGCGTTTTCGGCGCGAAATTTTTTTGACGTTCAAAAGTATATCCTCCTTAGCGGTTTAGAATTTATATCGAGCCTCAATGCCGAAGATGTAATGTGATCCTTCGCGCTCAATCATGAAACCGAGATTGTCGTTGAAGTCGTACTGAATTCCGAAACGGTGAACTTTTTTCGCGCCGCCGAATCCGTGCGTGTAGTGAACCATAATTTTATCGTTGATGTATTTGCCAATTGTGATGTTGTAAGATTTTTCGCGTTCACCGCGCTCCTTGCTGTGAGTCGAATATTTCTCAAATATGGAACCGGAACCGCGTGCAACTCTGAATTGGTCGATGCCCAAAGATTTTTTCAGCATGTCTTCCAAATCCGCAAGAACCGTCATTTGCAAACCGATTGCAACCGCGTCAGCCGCCGTGAAACTGCCGCCGCCGTCGCGATAAGCTTCGCGCAAGGTGAGCAACCGGAAAATCTCCGTTTCGGTCATTTCGGGGCTGGAACCGAGCTTAAATTTCATGTTGTCGGGCGAACCGTCGATATACAGGAAAACTTTCGTGGTGCCGATTTTCGTGTCCGCGTAGAAATGCAACGACGGGAGGAACGTGTCTATCTGATTGAAATGCGCTTCGCCTTCGCGAATATTAAACACTGATTCCAAATAAGTCAAGGTACCGCCGCGCTTGACGTGGATTGATCCGGAAGATTTCGGATGCAACGAGGTGCCCTCGAAACGCGCAGAGCCAACAAGATACATGTCGAAAAGTCGCGAGCTATAGAAATGCGCTTTTTCGCCGAGATTTAACGTCACGTCCAAAATTATATTCGGCGTCGGCGAATCGTCGTCGGGGATTGTCGGAATTCCTACGCGGCATCTGTCCAAATCAATTTGTCCCGTGAGTTTCGGCAAATGCCAATGGAAGAATTCCCCTTCGCTGAAATTGAAATTCGCATTGAACTTGCCGCCGTAAAAAGTACTTTCGATATCCAAATCTTTCGCCGCAAAATCAAAATTGTAATTCGTGAATTCAAGTCCGGGGAAACTGAAACCACCCGTCAAAGTAAATTCGCCGCCGCCCATCTTGCCGGAAAATTTTTCAAGGTCGAAACGTTCGCCTTTGAAATTCGCCGCAACGTTGAAATGTTCAATCAAAGTTTTCATGCCTTTGACTTTGACCGAGCCATCAATCAACGAAACTTGCCCGTTTACTTGCGGATGAGCTGCCGTGCCCGTGACTTTAATCGAACCTTCCAAATTGCCGATGCCCCACGCGACGTAATTGCTGAGCACGGGGAGCAAACTCAAATCCGCGCCGTCGAGTGAAAACGACAAATCCAACTGTTCATCGTCGGGAAGCTTTTCTTTTTTGTCTGCGGTAAGAGCTTTGAGCGGAATATAACCTTCGGCGTTTGCGGAAACAATTCTGCCGCCGAGTTCGCGCTCAATCCGCAATTCTTCGACGTTGACGCGCCGATCTCTGAACAGGAAATGACCGTACACTTCGTCAAAGTTCGAGCCGCCGAACGAGCCGCCTCTGGAAATTACAATCAGTTCACCAAACGGGTCGTTGATTGTGCCGGAAAGTTGTGCAACAATTTCGGTCGTACCGGAAACATCGTCCTTTTTATAACCGGCAGCTTTCGCGAACATGCCGAGCGCAATGTCTTTGGCAGTAAGGAGAATTTTAGCTTCACCGCCGTTCAAGTCCGCCGTACCGTTCATGGAAATTTTGCCTTTGTCGCCTTGGTAACCTTCGAGTTTGTTGATGCGCACGACGTTATTGGCAAGGCTTGCGTCAATGTTTATATTGCTGATTTCGTAACCGGCAAAAGTACCGCTGACAATTTCGCCAATCATCGAACCGGATGGTTTTTGGAACGTGCCGCCGATTAAAATCGTGCTGTCGATTTTGCCGGTGATAAGATTCGTTTTCTTGTCGGCGATTCTGAATAAGTTGGGAATGTCACCGCTTGTCACGATAACTTCGCCGCTCATTGCCTGCGTGTCGAGATTCGCGTTCCATTGAACTTTATATTGCCCGTCGCCTTCGGTGAAGCGGAATTCTTCCAAGAAAAGATTTCGTCCGTTCAGCAAAACATGACCGTAAATATCGTCGATAGACACGCCGTTAAGAAAAATTTCGTCAGATTTTAATTCGCCTTCGCAAATCGGAACTGCGGGCGTGCCTTTGATGAGTCCTTCAAATTTCGCGTGCC
Source organism: Selenomonadaceae bacterium (assembly GCA_017470715.1). GTDB lineage: Bacteria > Bacillota > Negativicutes > Selenomonadales > Selenomonadaceae > Quinella. Next base: position 26,972 of record JAFUYE010000078.1, on the reverse strand, counting down.
CCGTGGCGACGTAAGTTTCGGGAAGTTTCGCCTGGAAGCGGCGCAAATTTATATCGTTGCCTTGCACGACGAAATCCATTTGTTGCGTCTTCGTGTTGAACGTGCCGTTAAAAATCGCGTCAATCATCGGCGAAGTTATTGTAAAGTTCTGCAGGCGCAAAATGTCTCCGTCAAGAAAATATTCGCCTTCCATGCCGCTCAACAAAACGCCGTGATAACTGCCGCGATTGAATTTGAGTTGACCGGAAACTTTCGGGGCGTCGAGCGTGCCGGTAACTTTGACGGTGTTGGTGACATTGCCGGTTATCGGCTGGTCGGGAGCAACCAACGCGGCAATATCTTCCGCACGAGCCAAATTCGTGTTGACTTCGACGTTGATAACTTTTTCGCCCGTCAAGCCGACGGAAGAACCTTCGACGACAGTCCATTTAAGTTTGCCGCCTTTTTCGAGATTGAACTTGTCAATGTGCACGCCGGACAAATTTCCCGACGCCGCAAGCTGAATCGAATCAAACGGTTGCTTAAAAAGTTCGCCGACGAAATGACTGCCTTCGCGAGCGGAATTGTCCACGGCGGAAAGTTCCAACGCAACGGCAGGATTCGACGCGTCACCTTTCACGGAGCCTTTGAAGTCCGCCAAACCGCTCACGCTTAACTGATTGTTGAAACGTTCGGCAATGTTCATGTCGACATGTGCGCCGTAAAATTTCAAATCGAGTTGGCTGAGGTTGGTTACCGTGCCTTCAAGTCCGAGCGTGCCTTTGTTGGGCAAATTCGCGCTGAGATAATCAATCGTCAAATCTTTGTCACGCAAAAAAAACGAGGCGTTGGCTTCGGTGACTTCCAGCCCCCGGAAATTCAACGCGACGGCATTTGCGGTGCCGAAAACTTTCATTTGTTCGAGGTTGCTTCCGTCAACGCCCAAGTCCGCAGAAATTTTCCCGTCAACAGTTTGTTCGGAGCCCGCGAAATCACACAAAGCAGCCGCGTCGAGTCCGTTTACTTTGACGTTCGCGGAAAAAGTTTTGTCGGCAGTTTTTATTTCCGCAGTGCCCGCAACTTGTCCGCCGAAAACGGTTGCAGCAGCGTCGTTGATATAGAGCATTTCGCCGACGTAGCGGAATTTTGTCGAAATGTTGCTTGCCGAAAAATTTTCGTAGCCGAGCCAATCGGAAAAAATTTCGCCGTCAATTTGCGGATTGGTCGCCGTGCCGACGAGGTGCGCACGAATTGCCGCCGAACCGTTAATGCCGATGTCGCTCATGACAGCTGTCGGCGTGAAACTTGGTGATTCGGCGTAAACGTCCAAAAAAGTTTCGTCCGTGTCCAGACGAATTTTCCCGTTTGCTTGAGCGTGTTGACCCTGTGCCTCAGCGGAAGCGTCGAAGAAAATTTCGCGTTCGTTGAGCGTGACTGTGCCGTTGATGTTTTCAATGTCCGTGCGTTCGACTTTTACGGCGGCATCTTTCACGTCGACGGAAGCCAAATATTTCAACGTGTCTTTGTCGTCGTGCATGACGTGAACTTTAAGATTTTGAGCCAAGCCGCGCAGAATTTGAACGCCTTCGGGAATTTTGTCGGCGGGCAGATACGGCAAAACTTTTTGAGCGTCAACAGCGTCGACTTCGGCACTTACGATTTGTTTTTCGGAACCGACAATGCCCGTCGCCGTGACGTGTGCGCCCAAAGTTTTGGCGGAAAGTTTCGCGTCAATGGCTTTCATGTTCGCGCAGTCGGCGGAGGCGGAAATTTCTTCGACGGAAATATCTTTGCCGTCGACGTGCGCATTAACCGTGCCGTGTTCCAAAAAAATTTTCGCGCCGAAAGTTGATTCGCCTTCGCTTTTGGGAACTTCAATGTCGTCGAAGTTCCAAGTTTTTTCGTCGCGCTGAATGACGTTGACAAGTGCGCCGTCAATTTTTATTTCGTCGATGGCGGCAGCGGGGTCGTCGCGCAAAGCAATCGGCTTGAGATTAATTTTTGCCTTGTCGACGCGGGCAATCAATTCCGATTTTTTGTCGAAAATCGCTACGTCGTGAATGACAATATCGGCAACCTTGTCGAGATTAAAAACAATATCAAACAAATCGCGGTCGCCCAAATCAACACTGCCGATTCTGACGGGCACGCCCAATCTTTCCGAAACAATTTCCTCAGCTTGCGGCAAAAACCGTGCGATAATCATCAGCCGATTTGCGTTGGCATAAAACGCGACGCCGATAACCAAGGCGATAACTGCGACCAGCGAACCGCCGACGATTTTAAAAAGCTTGTTCACGGCGTCAACTCCTTTGCCGTAAATTTTCGGAGCAATTTACTTAAAAGCGCGGTCGCGATTATATTCTTCCGAAACGTTGTCGGAAGGCAGGGGCGAATCGTTTTCAAAGTCAATCGTGACGACGGGCGAAACTTCGTCGACTTCGGGAACTTCGGCGGCTTCGGGCGTCAACGCGGCATCTTCGCGGGATTCTTTGGCGGTTTTGCCGTCCTCTTCGCTTTCGACGTAACGGATAACGTCAATTTCGACGGGCACGCCCATATAACGATCGAGCGACGCTTTCGCGGTGTTGTAGTTGTAAAGCGCAGTGAAATAATTCGAGCGAGCTTCCGTCAATTTACGCGACGCGTCCATAACGTCCAAGTTTGTGCCGACACCTGCCGCGTAACGAACCTGCGCGATTTTGTAGTTTTCTTCAGCGAGCGCAACGGAGGCTTGAGTTGTGCCGATATTTTTTTCCGCCGCGTGAAGTTCAAGGAAATATTGTTGCACTTCGAGCTGAATTTGTTCGCGGGTTTGTGCGGCAACTTCTTTTGCGCGTGTCAAAGCCGCGTCCGCTTCGTGAACTTGAGCCGAAGTTATTCCGCCGTCAAAAATATTCCACGACGCGGAAATTCCCGCCGCCCACTGGTCGGTAATTTTTTTCGAGACGAGATTTTCATTAGTCAAACCTTTCGACACGGAGGCACTCACCTGCGGGCGATAACCGGCTTTTGCGGATTTGCGTTCGGATTCGGCCTGCTTGACGGCGTAATCTGCCATCGCGGCATCTGCGCGATTTTGCAAAGCGTAAGCCGTGCAATCGCCGAGTTTCAAATTATATTTTTTGTAAGCCAGCGTGTCTTGCGGGCGAAGAACGGTATCTGCGGGCAAGCCGATAAAATTATTCAGCGTGGCGACCGCGACATCGTAATTGTTTTGAATGTTGACGAGATTTTGTTGCGCGTTGGCAAGTTCGACTTGAGATTCAAGCACGTCAACTTTCGCGACCGTGCCGACACGAAATTGAGCATTGACGTTGCGCAAATGTTCCTGCAACGTTACAACTTCTTCTTCGTAAACGCCGATTAAATTTCGATACTGCAAGACGTTGAAATAATAAATCGTCGACTGCAAACGAACATCCTGCATGGTATTTTCAAGCGACAAATCAGCCGAACTCAACGCGAAACGCGCAGCGCGACGACCTTCCTTGAGACGACCGCCCTGATAAATCGGCATGGAAATTGTACCCGAATTGGTGAACGAGCGATTGTAACCGTAATTCCTGTAGTAATCGCCGCCGAAACGTTGTGCCTCGAAATTCCAAGTCAGCACCGGATTTGTGCGACGACGAGCCTCGCTCAAGCTCCAATAAGCTCTTTCACGGTCAGCGACGGATTCTTTAATCGTGCGGTTATTTTCGTAGGCGCGCTGAATCGTTTCGTCGAGCGTGACATTTAAAATTTGCGCCGCGTCAACGGAACCGAATCCGATTGAAAAAGTCATTATGCCTGCCGCCAGAGCCGCCGCCAATTTTTTGCGAAAATTTCTCTTCAAGCGTTTGGAAATTTTCATTGTGAGTATCCTCCTTGTTTCAGTTAGGAATTTGGAATTAGGAATTAGGAGTTGTGATGCGAATTTAATTCCTAACTCCTAACTCCTAATTATTTTGCCTCAGCCGTTTGAGCGGCGTCCGAAGTTTTTTTGCCGAAAAGTTTTTGAACGAGATGTTGAACCACGACGAAGAACACGGGGATTAAAAATATTCCCAGCACGGTGGCAACAGTCATGCCGCCGACAACTGCGACGCCCATTGAATTTCTTGACGCCGAACCTGCACCGGTAGCCGTAGCCAAAGGCAAGCAACCGATTATGAACGCGAACGAAGTCATCAAAATCGGGCGGAGTCGCAAGCCCGCAGATTCCAAAGCAGCTTTGACTGCCTCCATACCTTTATCCGTGCGAACTTTGGCGAATTCGACAATCAAAATTGCATTCTTCGCGGCAAGCCCCATAATCATGATAACACCGATTTGCATATAAACGCTGTTTTGAAAACCGGGATTGCCGACACCGAAATTGTTCGTGTAGTAATTCAAAATGAATTCTGAGGCAAGCGCACCGAAAACGCCCGTCGGAACAGTCATCAAAACCGAGAACGGCACCGACCAGCTTTCGTACAGCGCGGCAAGACACAGGAACACGAACACCAACGCCAACGCCATAACTTGACCGGTGGAGCCGGATGCTTTGAACTCTTCGCGGGATTGTCCCGACCACTCGACGCCGAAACCCGTCGGTGCAACTTCGTGAACGACTTCAGTTAAAGCCGCCATTGCCTGACCGGAAGAATAACCGTCCGCAGGTTGTCCCTGAATCAAAACGGAGCGTTTGCCGTTAAAGCGCGTGACTTGCGTCGTGCCCGTGTTGAGCTTGTGACTTATCAGCGTGTCGAGCGGAACTCTTTGCCCGTTTGAACCGCGAACGAACATAAATTTCAGCATGTCGACTTCACTGCGAAAATAAACGTCCGATTGCATGACGACTTTGTAAGTTCTGCCGAATCTGTTGTAGTCGTCGACCTGCATACCGCCGAAATTGACTTGCAACGCGCTGTAAACGTCCGAAAGTTGCACGCCGAGCATTTCAATTTTTTGTTGGTCAATGTCGTATTTGTAACTGGGTGAAGTCACGCTGAAACTTGTCGTCACGCCCGCAAGTTCGGGACGTTGATTCGCCGCATTGACGATTTTGTCCGTGATTTCCGAGAGTGCTTCGTCGCTGTGACTTTCCTGGTCAATCAACTGCATTGTCAAGCCGCCGACCGCGCCGAGGCCGGGCAATGCGGGCGGGTTGAATCCCATGACGAACGCGTCGGGCGCGACGCCGTTGCCGACAACAAACACGTTTTCAATCGCGGCTCTTACCGATTTTTCAAAATCCTTGCGTTCACCCCAAGGATACATGCTCAAAAACAACGTTGCGCCGGAAGACTTCGAGCCGCTTGAAATTACGTCGTAGCCCGCGACTGAAATGACGTTTTTAATGCCGGGAACTTGTTCGCGAATCGCGTTGGCAACTCTGTCGACCGTCGTTGACGTGCGGTTAAGCGACGTGCCTTCGGGCATCATCACCGCCGCAACAAAGTAACCCTGATCTTCGTCCGGCACGAACGTCGACGGCAAAACTTTAAACAGAAAACCCGTCAAGCCGCAAACAATCAGCATGAAAATAATCGCAAGCTTTGTGCCCGAAATACAGCTCGCGACCATGCCGACGTAAGAATTTTTCGTGCGGTCAAACCAGTTGTTGAACGCGTCAAAGAATTTGTCGAAGATATTTTTCTTGCGATTGTGGTCATGCGGTTTCAAAATCATTGCGCAAAGTGCCGGCGTCAAAGTCAACGCGACGAATGCCGACAAGCCCATTGACACCGCGATTGTCAGCGCGAATTGTCGATAAAGAATACCCGTCATACCGCCCAAAAATGCTATCGGAATGAAGACAGCCGACAAAACAAAAGCGATTGCGACAACGGGGCCTTGAACTTCCGCCATTGCGACTTCGGTTGCCTCGACGGGATTTAAGCCGCGCTCCATGTGTTGTTCGACGTTTTCAATAACGACAATCGCGTCGTCGACGACCAAACCGATTGCCAAAACCATCGCGAACAATGTCAACGTGTTTATCGTGAAGTCCAAAACCGTGAACGCCGCGAAAGTTCCCAACAATGATACAGGTACGGCGAGGAGCGGAATAAGCGTGGCACGCAAACTTTGCAGGAAGATAAAAATTACCAACACGACCAATACCAACGCTTCAAAAAACGTGTGCGCAACTTCGTTGATTGACGCCTTGATAAAGTTCGTGTTGTCAAGAACTTCACCGTATTTGATTCCTTCGGGCAGATTTTTTTCCGCTTCGGCAAGAATGCGTTTGACTTCGCCGATTGATTCAAGCGCGTTTGCGTCCGAAGTCAAATTGATTATGAACGGCACGGAAGTATAGCCGTTGAACTTGCCGATATAAGTATTCGACTTCTGCCCGATTTCGACGCGTGCAACGTCTTTCAAGCGAACGAAAGCACCCGCAGTACCGGTTTTCAAAATGATATTCTCGAATTGTTCGGGCTTTTCAAGGCGTCCCTGAATTTGTCCGATGTATTCTTTTTCTTGACCTTGCGCAACGGGAAGTTTACCGATTGAACCTGCCGCCGCTTGAGCGTTTTGGGTACGAATCGCGTTTTGCACGTCCGCAACAGTCAAACCGAAGTTCGCAAGTTTTTCCGGATTAATCCACACGCGCAAAGCATAATCGGCACTCAAAACCTGAACTTGTCCGACGCCTTTGACGCGTTTCAAATCGTCCGCAATGTAAATGTCCGCGTAATTTTTTATGAATGCGGTATCGTAAAGCCCGTTGTCGCAGTAAAAGGCAAAAATCATTGACATATCCTGCGACGATTTGGTTGTCGTCACGCCCGCGGAAATGACGCTTTCCGGCAAGCTTGAGTTGGCTGAGGCGACGTTGTTTTGAACTTTGACGCTGTCCATGTCGCCATCTGTGCCGACTTCAAAAAAAACGTTGAGCGCGTAACTCCCGTCGTCGTTTGTGTTTGAACACATGTAGTCCATGCCTTGCGTGCAGTTGACTTTGTTTTCAATAATCTGCGCGACGGATTGATTAACGACGCTGGCATTTGCGCCCGTATAAAAAGCACTGACGTTGATTGTCGGCGGCGAAATATTCGGGTACTGCGCAATAGGCGTGTTCATCCCCGCAATAACGCCGATAATACTGATTATAATCGAAATGACGATGGCGAAAACCGGTCGGTGAATGAAAAATTTTGCCACAGATAAAGCACCTCTTTTCAGCGAAAAAATTTTTGTCGGGGAACTAACAATCTAACAATCTATCGATCTATCGATCTAATCACTAGCCCCTCACTTCGCCGTATTTTGCTCAACGTTGAAAACTTTTTCGCTGGGGTTGAACGAAAAGCCCATTTCTTTGGCGGTGACCTGCGTAACTTCCAAAGGCATACCGTCGCGCAGATTCGTCAAGCCTTCGACGATAACCCAATCGTCAGCTTTGAGACCTTCTTTGACAACGTAATACGAGCCGATTTTTTCACCGAGTTGAATTTTGCGCACGGCAGATTTATTGTCGGATTGAGCGACGATAACCATTGTTTCGCCCAAAAGTTGTTGCAAGGCGCGTTCCGGCACGAGCAACGCATTGTTGATTTTCAAGCCGGCAACTTCGACGCGGGTGTACATGCCGGGCACGAGAAAACCTTGCGGATTTTGAAAAATCGTGCGCACCGTCAAAGTTCCCGTTGCGTCACCGAGCGTGCGGTCGAATTCCGCGAAGTGTCCCTGATACGGATATGACGAGCCGTCCGCCAACGTCAAAGTAATTTTCCAATCGGGTTCGCCTTGACCTCTTTCGGCTGCCTGTTGTGCTCCGTGTGCCAAACGCAAATATTCCTGTTCCGAAACGCCGAATTGCACGAACACGGGATCAACAAGTCCGATTGTCGCAAGCGCGGTGTTGCCCGCCGTCGAATAGGTTCCGACAGGCACGTCGTCAATGCCGATACGTCCCGACATCGGCGCGTAAACAACCGTGTCCGCCAAATCGTCCTGCGCTTTTTGCAACAAGGCCTGTTGCGCGTTAACTTCCGACTCCTGTGCTCTGACGGCCGCACGTTGATTGTCAAGCGTCTGTTCGGAAATTGCCTGTGACTGCCAAAGTTCCTCGTCACGTTGCAAGTCGACGCGTTCTTTCGCCAAAGTCGTCATTGACTTCGCAAGATTCGCCTGCGCTTGAAGTACGGCGGCTTCGTATTGGCGTGAATCGATTTTGAACAATGCCTGACCTGCGACGACATCTTGCCCGCCTTTGACGTATTTCTCGACGACGTTGCCGGAAACTTTCGATTGAACTTTGACTTCATCGCGGTCGACGACTTGTCCGCTGTAAGAGAGCGTCAACGGTGCGTCCGTAGACAAAACTTTAATTGCTTTGACGCGCATTGCCTGTTCCTGTTGCGGCTGATCTTCCTGAGCTTCTTCGCCGCCGCAGCCCGTGAATAAAATTCCCGTGGCGCAAACGAAACTTAGAACGCCGAAAATTTTTTTCAGTGAGGTAACCATACAATCAACCTACTTCCGTAAATATTTTGGGGGGTACTAAAATTCTTGCTTCAACCCGAAATAAAATGCGCGGTCGTCGTGTTTGTTTACAGCGTGCCACTCACCGAGAACGTAAGTTGAATCTGCAACTTTGAATTGCGATTTCAGCCGAACTTTGCCGTCATTTGGGTCATAGACTTCAGCAGAAAATTTCCACTTGCTGCCCGCGTAAGCGTCAAGACCGATACCGGGTTTGCCCGCAATGACTCCGGCACGCGCTCCGAAATTTTTATTGAACCTTTGACCTGCCTGCAAATTCCATTTCGTGTGGTCGCCGATGTCCTCCGCGCCGATTAATAAATTTTTGTTGCCGCTCGTCACGTCCAAATTAAAATTCGTGTTCCAGTCGTGCGCTTTTCCGCTGTATAGTATATCAACCGACGGGGTAACGTCAATCGCGGAAACTTTATCTGCGGCACCTTGAACTTTGCCCAAAAGTTTATCGGCACGTTCGCTGATGCTTCGGGCGTTGCTGACGGTTTGTTTCAAATCTTCGGCAACTTTCGGGTCGCCCGCGAATTTGTCAATGTTTGAAGTCATGTGCTCAATATTTTTTGACGTGGCGGCAATGTTGTCGAGTGTCACGCGCAAAGTTTCGGCAGTCTTCGGGTCGCCCGCGAACGATTCGATATTTTTCGCCATGTTTTCGACGCTTGCCATTGTGCGATTCATGCCCGCCATTGCTTCGTTGAGTTGAGCAACCGTGTCATTGAACACGCTTTGATTTTGAGCAACGGTTTTGTCCAACGTGCCCATCAAATTGTTTACGTGTTCCGATGCGCCTTTCATGTTGTCGCTCATGTCGACGACGGATTTTTTAAAAGTTTCGTCGCCGATAATCGCGTGCACGTCCTGCAAAAGCGTTTCGACCTGAGCCATAACTTTCGACAAGCCGTCGAACATTGCATCCATGCCGGCTTCATCCGCGCCGTAAAGATATTCGCCGTTCTGCAGATATTTTCCGTTGTCGACTTTGGGTTGAAAGTTGATGAATTTTTCGCCCATGACGCCGCTCGACGAAATGGAAACTTTTGACTCTTTTGGAATTTGCACGTCGGGATTGATAGTCATCGTGACGGTGACGCCCGTGCCTTCGTTTGCAATTTTGATAACTTTGCCGACCAAAACGCCGCTCAAGCGAACGTCCGATTGCGGTTGAAGTCCCACAACCTGTTTAAAGCCGGCGTATAAAATCATGTCGTCGCTCGAACCGAAATGGAAATTGCTCAGCCCGGCCGTCGCACCGCCGAGTAACATTAATCCGCCGACGGTAAACGCGCCGACTTTTGCTTCAACTGACATTATGTCGCCTCCTTACGGTTGTTTTTTGATTCGCGCCGACTCGGTTATCGGAATGCCCGCTTCGGTTGGAATGTAAATAACTTCGTTTTGACTTTCTTTTAATGCTTCGACCCAAAGATAATGTATGTAAGCTTCGTTGTTCTGCAAACTGTCGCCGATGATTTTATTGGCTTTGGCGACACCTTCGGCGCGGATGACTTCAGCGTTGGCGAGCGATTTTGCCGATTCTTCTTTGGCACGCGCTTCCTGAATTGCGATTTGGCGATTTTGTTCAGCGCGGGCAAGTTCCGCCTCACCGGCTTTGTTTTGTTGCCAAACGTAATATTGCGGCATGGCGAACAAAATTATTCCCGCCGTCACGAAAGCAAACGTTGCACAGCCGATACCCGTCTTGATGAAAAATTTTGCGTTGCCGCGTTCGTTTTTATTGGCTTCCTTTGCCGCGAAAAATGATATTGCCAAAATGGCGAAACCCGCGACAACCAAAATTGCCGGAACCATAATCATGAAAAAATCCTCCTCAATCGATGATTCGGAAAAAAGCTTTGATTTGCGGATCGTCAAGTTTTTTGAAATTGTCGGGCGTGTCGACGGCAACCAGTTCGCCGTTGTGAACCATTGCGATTCTGTCGGCAATTCGGCACGCGCTAACCATATCGTGCGTGACGACGATGCTTGTGACGTTCAAAGCCCGTTGCGTTTCGATAATCAATTCGTCGATTTTGTTCGTCGTAATCGGGTCGAGACCGCTTGACGGCTCGTCGTAAAAAATAATTTCCGGTCCGAAAGCAATCGCCCGCGCAAGTGACACGCGTTTTTTCATGCCGCCGGAAAGTTCGTTGGGCATACGATTTTCCACGCCTTCAAGACCGACTTGCTTAAGTTTTTCGCGCACGATTGTTTGAATTTTTTCGCGGCTGTAATTTGTGTGTTCGACCAAACCAAACGCAACGTTGTCGCCGACAGTCATTGAATCGAAAAGCGCGCTGTATTGAAAAACCATGCCCATGCGCAAGCGCACGCGCATAAGTTCTTTTTCGGTCATTTGGGAAATTTCGTCGTTGCCAATCCAAATTTGTCCGCTCGTCGGCTGAATCAAACCAATCATCAAGCGGAGCAATGTTGATTTGCCGGAACCGGAGCCGCCGATTATCGCAAGAGTTTCGCCGTCCGCAATTTCAAGATTGACACTTCGGAGCGCGACTTTCAGCCCGAAAATTTTTGTCACGTTGATAAGTTTAATCATGCCGCGTCACCTGTAAATAATGAATGTCAACAGCGCGTTCAAAATAAAAATCACAATGATTGACGTGACGACGGTTTTCGTCGTGGCAATGCCGACACCTTCCGCGCCGTTGGGACAATTCAGCCCGTAATAACAGCCGAGTACCGCGATGACGTTGCCGAAAAAAATTGCTTTAATCATGCCGCCCGTCAAATCCGAAATGACCGCAAACATTTTTATCGAATTGATAAACAGATACGAACTGATACCCGAATATTGCGTTGCGACGACCCAGCCGCCAAGCACGCCGATTATGTCGCCGAAAACCGTAAGAAGCGGCACGACAATCATACAAGCTATCATTCGCGGAACGATTAAATAATTGACGGGACTGACCGCCATAACTTTGAGCGCGTCAATTTGTTCGGTGACTTTCATTGTGCTGATTTCCGCCGTGATTGCCGCGCCGACACGTCCCGCACAAACAACGCCGACCAAAACCGGACCGAGTTCGCGCCCGATTGCAATTGCGATAATTCCGCCGACCGTCGATTGTGCACCGAAACGAATAAATTCGTGCGCCGTTTGCAATGTGAAAACCACGCCCGTGAATAAAAGCGTCAACGATACTATTGTCAGCGAATCAACACCCAAATGCGACATTTGCGCGATTATGTGTTTGATTCGCGGCTTGTGAGTCAGCTGTTTCATTGTTTCGACGTAAAGCAAAACAATCGTGCCGAAGTCTTCAAAGCAACGAATCACAAATCTGCCGATTGCCTCAAAAAATTTTGTCAGCAATGCGCCGCCTCCTTTCGGGCAGATATTATATCACAAAATTTATTTAGTTATGGATTGAAGCCGGAAATTTTTTCGGCAGTTTTGGGTTTGATGAATTCAGTTCTTCGTCAGTTGTTTGTTGAGAGTTGCGGCGCGTCGCTTCGATTCAGCGCGTTCGTAATTTTGATTTGACGAATCTACTTTCTTTCAGCGACGAAAGAAAGTAGCAAAGAAAGTCGCCACTGCGCGTGGGGCGGCTACTGCAGTTAGGAATTAGGAATTAGGAATTAGTAATTAATTTCGCGTTATCATTCCTAACTTCTAATTCCTAATTCCTAATTAATTTTTGCGGGCGGAGGTCGTCATCCGTGACGGCCTCAAATTCGTCGTTTATTAATTTACCAACAATCCTTAAAGATTTGAACGCCAAATTTTTATACGTGCGACGTTAGCATTTGCCTTGATTGAAAATCCTGCGCGTGTTAAAATTTTTTTATAATCGCAAGGGAGATCGGCAAATGAAAATAGACACCGTTGAAGAACGTCGCAAGATTATGAATGACCTGATAAAAAAATCTTTCAAGCTGGATGAAATGCTTTTGCACGACGAAGCAAATGTCGACGATTGGGTCTCGAACATTGAGATAATGAAAAATTTGATTTCGCTGGAAAAGATGATGTTCGCGGAAGAAATTTTTCTCAACACGCTTGACGAGATGAACGAAGTTCACAGCCGCAATCGCGCCGACAAAGAAATTTACATGAACATTGTTGACGGAAGTTTGAATTATTATATCAGCGCGATTCTTTTGCACTTGCTTGAATACACTTATGACACGCTCGATGATTGGCAATTCAAAACGGACGCGGGCAAAAAATTCCACAAATCCGTTTACAAGAAACTCGGCGCACTGATTGATAAGTATGAAGATCTTTACATAATCTGAGCAGCGGGGAGCTGTCGGCGTAATGAACTTTACAAAATTTGAACAGCGGCGTTATAATCGCGGCAAAGGAGGCTGATACTTTTGGAAAACAGAGTTGTTGTCACGGGTTTGGGCGCAGTCACTCCAATTGGTACCGGTTGGCAAAATTTTTGGCAAGCTCTCAAAGACGGACAAAACGGCATCGGAAAAATTACACGCTTTGACACGACAGGTTACACCGCGCAGATTGCCGGCGAAGTAACGGATTTCGACCCCGCAAATTTCATCGACAAAAAAGAACTCAAACGCATGGACAGATACACGCATTTTGCTTTGGCGGCAACACGGCTTGCACTTGAAGATTCAAAGCTTGAAAAAATTGACGGCGACCGTGCGGGCGTTTTTATCGGTTCCGGTATCGGCGGCATGGAAACTTTGCACAGTCAATACGAAAAACTTTTCACCAAAGGCGCGTCGAGAATCAGCCCGTTTTTTATTCCGATGATGATTGCGAATATGGCGGCGGGCAACGTCGCGATTGCCTTCCAACTGCACGGTCCTTGCGAATGCATTGTGACTGCCTGCGCGTCGGGCACAAATTCAATCGGCAACGCGTTCCGAGTGATTCAGCGCGGTGAAGCTGATTTAATGTTCGCGGGCGGCACCGAGGCGGCAATTTCACCTGCCGGCGTTTCGGGTTTCGCGGCAATGAAAGCACTGTGCACGGATCACAACGACGACCCTGCTCACGCGTCACGACCGTTCGACAAAAATCGCAGCGGATTCGTCATGGGCGAAGGTTCCGGAATTATTTTGCTTGAGGAACTCAATCACGCGTTGAATCGCGGCGCACACATTTACGCGGAAATTGTCGGCTACGGGCGCAACGACGACGCTTATCACATCACCACACCCGCGCCCGGCGGCAAAACTCAGGCGGCTTGCATGAAACTTGCGCTTGACGACGCGGGACTCAAGCCCGAAGAAATTGACTACATTAACGCGCACGGAACTTCGACGCACTTCAACGACCAAGGCGAAACCGAAGCGATTAAAATTCTTTTCGGCGAACACGCGTACAAACTTGCAGTTTCGTCGACAAAATCAATGACGGGACACATGCTCGGCGCGGCGGGTGGCGTCGAAGCCGTTGCAACCGTCCTGTCGATTGAAAATAATATCGTTCACCCGACAATTAATTACGAAACTCCCGACGAAGGTTTGGATTTAAATTACGTGCCGAATAAACTTCAGGAACGCACGGTCAACGTGGCAATTTCAAATTCGTTCGGCTTCGGCGGACACAATGCTTGCGTCGCGTTTAAAAGATTCGTCGGATAAAATTTTTCATACAAAAAAATTATCCCGTTCAAAGCGAGCGGGATTTTTTTTCGTTCAGATTTTGTAAATCAGCGGGCAGACGTATTCGGCGATTCGTGCGTCGTGCGTGATAAAAATCATGCTTTCGACAATTGCCTGAGAAATCATGAGTCGATCGAACGGGTCACTGTGCGGCGGCGTGTTTTCTTGACGCGTCAAATTTTTCAGCGTGAAGATGTGCGGAATGTCGAGCGGAAGCTGAACGAATCCGAGTTTTTTGCAATAGTCGATGAATTTTTCGCCGCTCAATGAAATTCTGTCGGGGTGCGCCGTGTGTTTGATTTCGACCTCAAAGACGGACAAAATGCTGTAATAAATTTCGTTCGCAGGGTTCTCAATCATTTTGCGCGCTTCGTTCGTAAGTTTCGCGTCGTCGGTGAAATACCAAACGAGAATGTGCGTGTCGAGTAAAATTTTCATCATGCCACTCCTTCGGAAAAACTTTTCAGAATTTCTGCGTCCAATGCGTCGAAAAGTTCATCGTCGAACGTGAATTTGCCCTTGGCGATACCGGCGCGACGAATCGGCTTTTCTTCGGCGAGCGGCATTTTTTCCGCGACGGGCGTCATTTTGATAATCGGCTTGTCGTTGAAGGTCAAGTAAACTTCTTCTTGCGGGTCTTGCAAAAGTTTGACAATGTCGGCAAGTTGTTCTTTGGCGTCGACGATGCTGACGTATTTCATGTAAATCTCTCCTTTGAATTTTTGCCCGATTATATCACACGCCGAAAAATTTTTCTTGACACGAGTCAACTCCCTTGAATTATAATTACCGCAAACCTTTAAGGAGGGAAAATTTCTATGGCGACTACTCCGAAAAAAATTTGGCAGGACAGCTACCAACTTTACATTGGCGGCAAGTGGCGCGACGCTGAAGACGGCAAAACTTTCGACGTGTACAATCCCGCGAACGGTGAATTTATGTGCAAGTGCGCCGCCGCAAGCAAAGCCGACGTTGACGACGCCGTCAAATCTGCGTGGGCTGCATTTCCCGAGTGGAAAAAAACTTCGCCCGCCGAACGTGCCGCAATTCTGTTGAAAATCGCCGACATAATCGACGCGAACAAAGATTTTCTCGCAATGATTGAGACGCTCGACAACGGCAAACCGATTCGCGAAACGTCAAATATCGATGTGCCGATGAGTTCCGACCACTTCCGTTACTTCGCGGGCGTCATTCGTGCTGAGGAAGGCTCCGCGAACATGATAACCGACAACGCCTTGAGTATCATTTTGAACGAACCGATTGGCGTCGTCGGGCAAATCGTCCCGTGGAATTTCCCGTTCCTTATGGCGGCGTGGAAAATTGCTCCGGCACTCGGCGCGGGCAACTGTATCGTCTTCAAGCCGTCAAGCACGACAAGTTTAAGCGTCCTGGAATTTACGAAACTTATCGCGGACGAACTGCCTGCGGGCGTTTTGAATATCGTCACGGGCAGCGGCGGTAAGACCGGGCAATTCGTCCTCGACCACCCCGACATTCGCAAACTTGCGTTCACCGGTTCAACGGAAGTCGGCTACTCGGTTGCGGACGCGGCGGCGAAAAAATTAATTCCCGCGACGTTGGAACTCGGCGGCAAATCCGCAAACATTTATTTTGACGATATGCCGTGGGAAAAAGGCGTCGAAGGTTCCTGCCTCGGAATTCTTTTCAATCAAGGTCAAGTCTGTTGCGCCGGCTCAAGAATTTTCGTGCAGGATACGATTTACGACAAATTCCTTGACGCGATTAAAGCAAAATTCGAGTCCGTCAAAGTCGGTTTGCCGTGGGAGCCCGAAACGCAAATGGGTTCGCAGATTGACAATCGCCAACTCGAAAAAATTTTGAACTACGTCGAAATCGGCAAGTCCGAAGGCGCGAAAGTCATCACGGGCGGTCAACGTGCTCAAGTCGAAGGCGGCGAAAAAGGTGCCTTCATGCAACCGACAATCCTTGCCGACGTGAATAATTCAATGCGCGTTGCTTGCGAAGAAATTTTCGGTCCCGTTGCGGTCGTCGTCAAATTCCATGACGAAGACGAAGTTATCAAGATGGCGAACGACAGCGATTACGGTCTCGGCGGTGCGGTCTGGACACGCGACATTAACCGTGCGTTGCGCGTCGCCCGTGCTATTGAAACCGGTCGCATGTGGATTAACACCTACAACGAATTGCCTGCGGGTGCTCCGTTCGGAGGCTACAAAAAATCCGGCATCGGGCGCGAAACTCACAAGCTGATTCTCAACGCCTACACGCAGAAGAAAAATATTTACATCAGCACAAGCGAAAATCCGAGCGGTCTGTACTGAAACTTAAACGCGGATAACTTCCGCATGTCAAAAAAAATTATCCCCGACATTCACGGGGATTTTTTTTGAACGCAAAAAAATTTCCCCGCCGAAAACTCGACGGGGTTTTTTGTTTCAGAAAAGTTCAATCTCTGAGCTTGCAAGTAATTTTTGAAATAATTCCGTTGACGACTTTGAATTCGATTTTCTTCGTGCCGTCCGTGCTGTAATATTCGTATTCAACGCCGTCACGTTCATTGTCGACTTTGTCAGCCGCGCCGAACGTCGAATTTAAACTTTCCGCCGCCAAACCGACACGAACTCCGTCGGGCGTGATAATCGTTTCGCTGCGCGTGGAAACTTCAGTGACAATCCCGTGTTCGACTTCAACTTCAAATGTCGGATAAGTCCAATCGTCGCCATTTTTGCTTTGCGGTTGTCCGAAAGCGTTGAGCAAATCAGATTCGCTCATGCCGGGCGCAACAGCTCCGAGCACGATTTTTCCGCCGTCCACAGCCGCAAAACCGGTTGCCGAAATCAACATCAACGTGCCGCAAATAAACGCCGTCAAACTTTTGAAATTCATGACAAAACCTCCGTCAATTTATTTCTTGAGCCGCTTGACGAAAACGTCTTCGGTCTCCGGATAACCGAAATAAAAACCTTGAATAACATCCGCCCCGCATTCGTCGCGCAGGAAAATGTAAGTTTCTTCGTCTTCGACGCCTTCGATGCAAACTTCCATGCCGACCGCGTGGCAAAGCATGATGACGTACTTAACAAGATTTTTGTCGTAATCGCTGTGCAAAATGTCTTCGACGAAAACGCGATCGATTTTAATTTCGTTGCACTGGAAATTTTTCAGGAAGCCGAGATTGGAATAGCCCATGCCGAAATCGTCCATCGAAATTTTAATTCCCAGTTCGTGGAACGCTTGAAATTGCTTGTTGACGAAATCCCAATCGTAAATGTTGTGGCTCTCCGTCAACTCGAAAGTCAGGCGCGTCGGGTCGATTTGGTAACGGTCAATGCAATCTTTGACGAAATCATAGAACATGTGCTCTTCCAACTGGTAAAGCGAAATGTTCACGCTGATTTGAAGTGTCGGCATCAATTCATGCCACTTTTTGAGCTGGCTTACCGCCTGTTCGATAATCCAGTGCCCGACAGGAATAATCATGCGCGATTTTTCAAGCATCGGGATGAACTGCATTGGCGCAACAACCGAACCGTCGCGGTCGTACCAACGAAGCAGTGCCTCCGCGCCGACAAGTTCACCGGTTTTCGCGTCGACTTGCGGTTGATAGCACAAGAAGAAATCTTCGCAGCCGCGGGCGATTGAATTCTGCATAAGGTTTTGCATTCCGATATCGTAACGCCAACGGTCATAAGATTCGCTGTCGAAGAACGCAATTTGGTCGCGACCTTTTTGTCGTGCAAAGTCCAATGCAACTTCGGCGTAACGCATCAAAGTTATCACGTCGTCCGCGTCGTCGGGATAGAACGTCGCGCCTGCGGAAGCCGTACAATAAATCGTGTCTTCGATGTTGCGAATTTCGCGCATACAAAGTTGGATGCTGGAGAAAATAATTTCAATTTCTTCCGGATAAACGTCCGAAACGAAAAACGCAAACATGTTGTTATCGAGCTTGTACAGGCGAATGTCGGGCGGCAAAATGTTCGTGATGTCCTGCGCGATTTGCCTAAGCGTCGTGTCGCCGAACTGGTGTCCGTAAGTTTCGTTGATGAGTTGGAAATTGTCCAGTCCGATAAAGATAACCGCGCCGCGCACGTCCGGCGAAGAATTAAGTTCTTTCATCAACGCGACATGAAAAGCATTGCGGTTGAGCAGTCCCGTAATGTAATCCGCTTTTTGTTTCAAGTCCATGCGCGCAATCACGCCCGCGACAATTTCCGGTTGTCCGAATTCGTCCACACCCGTCGACATTCGCAAAGTAACCCAGCCGTATTCGCCGTGACGGTTGAGCAAGCGAAATTCGCCCGTGACTTCGACGCCGGGCGTCGAGGAATCGAGTTCGCTCATTGCCGACTCCCAAATTTCGCGGTCTTCGTAGTAGATAAACGGTGTGAGCAACGCGGCGAAATCGTCAACTATGCTGTCGTGAAAACTGAAATCGCGAATAAAATTTTGGGACAGCATGACTTTGCCCGAATTCAGTTCGACAACGAAAAAATATTCGTTCGCAGAATTTTGCAGGGCGTCGAAGTAAGTCTTGATTCGGCTCAACGGTGATTCGTCGCCGAGTTGGAGAAAGTTCGTATTCATGGTCATCTTCCTTTTAAATTTATCGCTCTAAGTCTTGCTTTTGCGAATTCGACGCGGCGTCGAAACTTCCTGCAAAGTTTTTACACCCAATCAACCTTAAAATTTCTGTACAAATCCAACCAACGCGAAAAACCTATATCGTTGACAAGCCAACCGTCGGTTCGATATTTCCAAGTAGTTTCGTATTTCGGCCAATCCAAACGAACGTCGTCTAAGCCAATAAGCACAAGATATTCGCGCATGAATTTCCAACCCGTTTCAATAAATTTGTCATAGTCAATTGCGCCGATGTTTTCCTCGTAAAATGTTCGCATAATGTACGATTCGATATCATGCATGCGTTTCATTGCTCGGTTGGCTTTCAGCAATTTTTTTGTCGCAATCGGCGGAACAAAGTTGAGCATTGAGCATTTCTCGTCAACATTCTTGAACTTATCAAAAAGTTGCCGATGCTTTTGGCGATAAGTCACAGGATCATTTTTGCCGGAAGGGCGAGAAATTCCATAGAGTTTGAAAATGTCCTCAACGTAACCGAAAGCAAAAAAATCCCTTGCATTAAAAGGCAACCATTTTATGGCTCCGGGCTGAAGAATTCGTCCGCGAAGTTTGTCACCGAACGGCGGGAACGTCAAAATCAAATTACGAAACCACATCAGGAAGTCGGGCTTGTTGATTCGCTGATCGCAACGAGTTTTCAAAACGAATTTCGCAACCGTATTTTCACGGACAAATTTGACGCCTTGCAGGGAGCTTTCAAGTTGCATGTTAGCGTTGTTCGGACCGGGAAATTCGGGCGGTTTGTTTTCCAGCAAGGCAACGAAATTTTCCCTGCAGATTTTTCGAAAATCGTTGGTCGCTTCATCCGTCCACGTCGAAACGACAATCGGTGCGTTCGGATAAATTTTGCGATAAACTTTAATCGTTTCGGCGGTGTAATTGTCTTCGTAAACTATCGGTCCTTGAAGAACAATCGCCGCGTCGGAAATTTCGTATCGGAAGTTGAGCTGTTCCGGCGTCAACATTTGGAACTTAAAAGTCCGATTCGTGTCCAAAATAGTTTTCATTCCGCGAGAAAATCGCACGGCAATATCTTCGTAAGAATCTATTCGAAATCCATCTGCGGAATATATCTGCAGGAGTTGAATCATCGTCAATCGATCGTAAATCGCCGCCACTTCATCGGAATTCATCACAAAAATCGCGACGTTTAACCTTTGACCGTTGACTGCAAACGCAAGCTCCGTTTGGTAAAACGGGAACGGCTTTCTGACAATCGTGATTATTCCCGTCCGCCGCGAAAAATTTTTTGACACATCGGAAGTTTTCCTCACCGGTATGCCAAAAATTTCGTTGACGGGCATGTTGTTGTAGTAAAGCGGTATATCGCAC
The DNA here is from genome assembly GCA_017470715.1 of Selenomonadaceae bacterium. Lineage (GTDB taxonomy): Bacteria > Bacillota > Negativicutes > Selenomonadales > Selenomonadaceae > Quinella. The sequence continues at coordinate 6,956 of JAFUYE010000078.1, read as the reverse complement.
AGGATTGCCCGAAAGCAAATCTTCAACCGCCGAAAAAGCACGAAGTCATCTTCCCAAAAAATTTCTGCCGTCAAATAAAGGTCGTCGTGTTCGCGGATAAAAGTTTTCAAATCGTCCGTCATGCGTAGAATTTTTTCAACGTCAAACATTGTCGCAGTCTCCGAAGATTTTTTTCGACAGCGGATTGGCAATGAACTTGTTCAAATCCTCAGGGACGCCCAAACCGTACATGCCCGCATCAAGTTTGCCGACGTTATAAAAGCCGACCTTCGCGCCGCCGTCGATAAAAATGTTGTACACGGGCGCAACGTAAAATTCGTTGTTGACGCGCAGATTGAGTTCAATCATTTTTTCCGCGCAGTCAACGTAATCATGCCCGTGCGCGAAATTGTAAATGCCGACCGTCGCCTCGTTGGAGATAACTTCTTTTTCGCGAACTGTCGTAACGTGTTTCGCCTCGTCGAACTTGATAAACGACCATTTGTTGTCGTCGGCAAACATCGTCATAATCAAACCGTCAAGCCCGTCGCCCGCCGCAAGATAATCGTTTATGTCAATGTCGACGAGCTGGTCGGAATTGGCAATCATCAAAGGTTCATCGTTGTCGATAAATTTTTTTGCAAGCAACACGGTACACGCCGCGCCTTCGGTTACTTTGTCGACGGAAACAATCTCGCAAGTCGGCGAAAATGTTTTCAAGCGACGTTCCAAATCGTATTTCGCCAAATGTTCGGCAAGGCACAGGTAAATAAATTTGTGCTCAACCTTGGGCGTAATATTTTTCGTGACGCATTCAATCATCGGGTGAGCGTGAATTTCAATCAGCGGTTTGGGCAATTCGTAGCCGGCTTTCACGAAACGTGAGCCGCGTCCCGCCATGGGTACAACGATATTCAACATGCGAATCAGACTCCTTCAAGCAAGATATTTGTCATTATTCGCGCCGGGTATTTTGACGACGACAAGCCGTGCAGCCGTCAAAGCTTTGAAACCGGAAACATCGTCAGGTTCAATGACGACAATATCGCCGGCATTCCAAACTTTGCCCGCCATCTCGATTTTGCCGTCAAGGACAACGGTTATTTCCGTGGCGATTTTATGATAGTGCGCGTCCTCGAATTCGCCCGCAGTGTATTCCTTCACCGCAACTTCAACGTCATTCGTTCGGTAAAGCGTGGGCTCAAAATTGCCAACAAACCAGCCGCGAATCATGTCGGTAAGCTTTGCGCTTTTCATTACGATTCGCCTCCGCGACGTTCATTTTTGCGAACATGAGCTTCATACTCGTCAACTTCTTTGGGCGTCGTCAACGGAAAGTAAAACGCGCCGTCAATCTCAACGCAGCCGATAACTTTTTGCCGAATAATCATCTCGTTGTACGCGGGGCAAACGTAATAACAGCCGTTGACGTTGGCGTCTTTGCGAATCATCATTTTTGCGGAGTCGACAAAATCTTTGCCGTGTTTGAAGTAGTAAAATCCCGCCGTGGCGTGGTTGCTTATGGGGTCTTTCTCCGCAGTCTCGATAACAAAATTGTTTTCATCCAAGCGAACAAATGACCAGCGCGGGTGTACCGACTCGAAAGTCAAAATTCCGCCGTCCCAGTCGTTTGCACGAAAAATTTTCAGCATTCCTTCCAAATCGCATTCAAGAACTTGATCTCCGTTGAAAATTATCAGTTCGTCGTCGTTGTCAATGAATTCCGCCGCAAGCAAAACACTGCAAGCCGCCCCCGCCGTTTGACCTTGAGCGACGACAACTTTGCAGTTCGGCGCAATGAGCTTGAGCGACTTATTGATATGAAATTTTTGCGCATCGTCATTGTTCACGACGAATATAAAATTCTGCGCGCCGATATTTTTGACCGAATCGAACACGCGTTGAAACAGTGGCTTGTGATTTATCTCCGTGAAATTTTTGTTGTATTTGAAGCCGGCATCTTTGAAGATTTTGCTGTCGCCCGCCATTGGAATCACGACGTTCATAATTCGTTCGCCTCCTCTACCTGACGAATAGCCTGCTTTATCGCCTGATAGTTCACGTCTTTGACGGTCTCGACTTCGTAAACGTGCGCACCGGAAGCTTTGGCGGCTTTGATACCGTTCGGATTGTCTTCGACTATCAAACACTCTTTCGGGTCAAGGTTCAGTTTCGCTATCGCAACTTGATAAATTTCCGGATCGGGCTTCGGCTTGCTGACGTCTTGGTTGCTCAAGAAAAATTCAAGATAAGGAAGCAAATTGCTGCGCTCCATCATCATTTCGACAGAACGACGCACGGAATTTGACGCGACTGCCAATCGATAACCTTCCGCTTTAAGTTTTGACAGCGCGTATTCGTGATAAAACGTCGGCTTGCATTTTTGGTAAACAAGTTCCAACGTGTATTGCTGTTTCATTTCGTTAATGAATTTGTGCAGTGCGCGTGGCAATCCGCGTTCCATTGACAACATCTCCAGCTTGATTCGCGTCGGCAAACCGTCATAAGTGACCAAGTGGTCGTAACGGCTGATGTTGTAACCGAACAAGTTCAGCGAGCGATTGAGTGCCTCGTAATGCCAATCTTTGGCTTCAATCAAAACGCCATCCATGTCAAAAATTATGGCTTTGATTTTCAAACGTTGTCACCTCCAAAAAATTTTTCTGCTTGAATCGGAAAGTCGGTACACAGGTAAAAATTCGGGTTGTCGATTGTTTTGAGACGCAACCAAAATTCTTGCGGTTCGCGCCCGTGCAATTCCGAAGACACAACGCAAATTTGTTTACCGTGCGACAAATGCTTTTCAATCAACGCGGCGTCAATCCATTCGTCCGATTCGAAACCGTCTAACCAAACGCCCGCCGCTTCGTCGTACAGTGACGGGATTTTTTCATACTCACTCTGTCGCGTGAAAAATTTCAAATCGGCGTCACGGTAACACAACATTTGCGGAACGGACATATCAAAGGCAAAGTAATTGTTCAGCGAATATTTTTTGAGCAAAGTTTTCAGTTCGTAAGTCAAACCGTCCGCCTTGATGTTTATCGCAAAACAAAATTTGTCGCCCGCCAAAAGTTTCAGCACGTCTTCAAGCGCGGGTGAATTTTCGTCGGCAATGTCGTGCGAAATGACGAGCTTGCCGCAGTAATCGCGAACGTCGCTTTCAAAGCCGAAATTTTTTTCGACGGCGCGTTTCAAGGCGGTAAGCGAATTTTTTTCTTCGGGTGAATTCCACAGCCCGCGGTGACACAAAATTTTCATGGCGTGACTCCCAAAATTTTATTGAACGATTTTACCGAAGTCCGCAATTTTCGCAAGCAATTCATCCGTCGATTTCAAAAGCGCAAGACGATTTTTCCGCACGGACAAATTTTCATCCATGACCATAACCGAATCGAAGAACGAATCAATCGGCGTGGAAAGTTTTTTGAGCACGTCCAACGCGCCGAGAAAATCTTTTTTGGCAATGAGTTCGTCCGCCGCAACTTTGACGGCTTCAAACGCTTTGAACAAAACTTTTTCCGCGTCGAGTTCAAAAAGTTTTTCGTCCATGTCCGTCGAGTCGGCTTTTTTGGCAAGGTTCGACACGCGCACGAACGATTGAATTGTCTTCACGGCGTCGGGCGTCGCAAGAAATTGTTCAACGGCGGCGGCTTTGAGCGTCACGGCAAAAACGTCGTCCGCGTCGTCGAGTACCGCGTCAATCACGTCGTAACGCGTCGAATTCGACAAAACATTTTTCACGCGCAGACGCATGAAGTCGGCAACTTCGCGCTGAATTTTTTCGCGACCAACTTTATCGGTGATTTTGAGCAAGTCCATTGCCAAATCGACAATTTCGCGAATCGACACGCTTTGACGGGCGGCGGTCAACTGGTTGACGATACCCAAAGCTTGACGGCGCAAGGCGAACGGATCTTGCGAGCCGGTCGGAATTAATCCGCGGCTGAACGTCGCGACAATGTTATCGATTTTGTCGGCAAGGCTCAAAATTTTTCCCGCCGTCGATTTCGGTTGAGCGTCGCCCGCAAATCTGGGCATGTAATGTTCGTCAATCGCCGCGCAGACTTCCGCAGGTTCGCCGTCAAGTTTGGCATATTCGCGCCCCATGACGCCTTGCAGTTCGGTAAATTCGGTGACCATGCCCGTGACAAGGTCGGCTTTGGAAAGTTTCGCCGCACGAATCGAATTCGCACGTTCGTCCGCCGTGACGCCGAGAATGTCGGAAATTTTTTCGACGAGCTTAATCAGACGTTCGGTCTTTTCGTAAACGGAGCCGAGTCCTTCTTGGAAAACGACGGTTTTCAATTTGTCGCGGTGTGCTTCCAAAGATTTTTTGCGGTCTTCGTTGAAGAAAAATTGCGCGTCTTCCAAACGGGCTTTCAAGACACGTTCGTTGCCGTGTTGAACAATGTCGATAAAATCTTTGCCGCCGTTGCGAATCGTGATAAACAGCGGCATCAACTTTCCGTCGGAAGTTTTCACGGGGAAATAACGTTGATGGTCGCGCATCGGAGTTATCACGGCTTCGGCGGGCAATTCAAGATATTTCGTCTCGAATTCACCGGCAAGCGCGGTCGGATATTCGACGAGGTACAAAACTTCCTCAAGTAAATCGTCGGTAATTTCGGCGACGCCGTTTTTCGACGCGGCAACTTCGTTAATTTGCGCGACAATCATATCGCGGCGTTTGTTTTGGTCGACGATAACAAAATTCTTTTCGCAAGCGTCAACGTAATTGTCAGCCGTCGGAATTTCAAAATCGCCCGTGCTCAAAAATCTGTGACCGCGTGAAGTTCTGCCGCTTTTGACGTTGGCAACTTCAAACGGAATAATTTCGTCGCCGAAAAGCGCAACAATCCAGCGCAACGGACGAATGAATTTAAAATCCAAACTGCCCCAGCGCATGTTGTTGGGGAAACTCAAATCGCAAATAATTTTCGGCAGGAGCGTCGCGAAAATTTCTGCGGAAGATTTTCCTTGTTCATGAATCACGGCGTAAATGTATCCGTCGCGAACGATTAAATCTTCGGGCTGAACGTTATTTTTCTTCGCGAAACCAATCGCAGCTTTGGTCGGTTTGCCGTCCGCGTCGAAGGCAATTTTTGCTGATGCACCGCGTTTTTCGTCCTCAACGTCGGCTTGACGGGCGGCAACATTTTCGACGAGCAAAGCCAATCTGCGCGGGGTGCCGAGAGTTTGAACATTGCCGAAAGTAATTCGTGCCTCCGACAAAGATTTTTCCGCCAAAGTTTTCAGCTGTTCCAAAATCGCGGGCATTGCGTGCGCGGGAATTTCTTCCGTGCCGATTTCAAGCAAAAAATTTTGAGCTTTAAGCTTTGAGCTTTGAGCGGTGAGCGGTGACGAATTTTCCTTAAAGCTTAAAGCTTCAAGCTTAAAGCTTTTATTCAGCAACGAATAACCGAGCTTTTCGCGCTGTTGCAAATAAACTTCGGCGCACATGCGAGCCAACTTCCGAACGCGTCCGATAAATGCAGTGCGTTCACTGACGCTGATTGCTCCGCGTGCGTCAAGCAAATTGAACGTGTGCGAACATTTCAAAACGTAGTCATACGCGGGGTGAACGTAACCGAGTTTGATGACGCGAACGGCTTCGGCTTCGTATTTCTCGAACAGATCGAACAACAAATTTTCGTCGCTCAAATCGAACGCGTAACTTGTCTGCTCAAATTCGTTTTGGTGAAAAACATCGCCGTAAGTGACGCCTTCAGCCCATTCGACATCGTAAACATTTTCGACGCCCTGAATGTACATTGCCAAACGTTCAAGCCCGTATGTAATTTCGACGGCGACGGGCTTGACATCTTGACTGCCAACCTGCTGAAAATACGTGAACTGCGTAATTTCCATGCCGTCGAGCCAAACTTCCCAACCGAGACCCCACGCGCCGAGTGTCGGTGATTCCCAGTTGTCCTCGACGAAACGAATATCGTGCTTTGCCGCCTCAATGCCGATTGCCGCGAGTGAATCAAGATAAAGTTCCTGAATGTTGTCGGGCGACGGTTTCATAATCAACTGCAACTGATGATGCTGATACAAACGATTGGGATTGTCGCCGTAACGACCGTCAGCCGGACGACGCGAAGGTTCCGTATAAGCAACGTTCCACGGTTCCGGTCCGAGAACTCTCAAAAATGTAAACGGGTTCATCGTACCCGCGCCTTTTTCCACGTCGTAGGGTTCAGCGATAATGCAGCCCTTGTCCGCCCAAAATTTTTGCAGGGCGAAAACCAATTCCTGATATTTCAAACGAGTGACCTCCTTAGTAAAATTCAAAACCTGTTATAGCAAATGGCGGCAACGTTGTCAAAAAAATTTCCCGCAGTCGGTGAAGATGTTATCAAGTTCAGCTGTCGTCGACGCGCTCAAAATTTTTTCGCGAATTTCGTTGCGTGTCATGTCCAATCGCCTGAAAAAATTTTTTCACCGCGAATCATTTCGGCACGCCCGACAATCGGATTTTCCTGCGCGAATCGTGCCAAAGCTTTTGCCTTACTTAAATTATCCGTATCATTTGCGCAGTGCGGCTCCAAAACGTCTACAATAAAATCGTTCGTCGCCCGTCGAAAAATCAGCATGTCGGGAAAAATTTTTTCGTAACGCCGCGATCGTCTTCGCGAACAAGATTTAACGCCCAATCTTTACGGTCGACGATTCGGGTTGTGAAAAATTTTCGGCAGTCAATGATTCGGATTGTGAAAAATTTTTGGCTGTCAATGATTCGGATTGTGAAAAATTTTCGGCTGTCGACGATTCGGATTGTGAAATGTTTTCGGCAGTCGACGATTCGGATTGTGAAATGTTTTCGGCAGTCGACGATTCGAGTTGTGAAAAATTTTCGGCTGTCGACGATTCGGGTTGTGAAAAATTTTCGGCTGTCGACGATTCGGATTGTGAAAAATTTTCGGCTGTCGACGATTCGGATTGTGAAAAATTTTCGGCTGTCGACGATTCGG
>JAFUYE010000077.1 GCA_017470715.1 Selenomonadaceae bacterium | reverse complement strand
GGCGGCGGTCGGCAACAACATTTCGCTCGTCGGGCTGATTGTCAGTCTGTTAATGGGCTTGAGTCTCGGCGCGAACGTCGTTATCGCTCAAAATATCGGCGCAAAAAAAATTGACCGCGCACAATCGGCAGTCAGCACGGCATTTATTTTGGCGGGCGTGAGCGGAATTTTTTTCTGCGTCGTCGGTGAACTGCTCGTAACGCCGATTTTTTATTTTCTGGACGTGCCGAAAAGCGTCGTCGAAATGGCGGAAAGTTATCTGCGAATTTTTTTGCTGGGCTTGCCCGCGATGAGTTTTTATAATTTCGAGGCGGCAATTTTTCGGAGCAAAGGCGACACGCGCACGCCGTTAATCGCGTTGACCCTTGCAAGCGGCGTAAATATCGTGCTGAATTTAATTTTCGTCCTGCAATTCGATTTCGGAGTTGCGGGCGTGGCGGTCGCGACGGTTTTGGCGAACATCATCAGCGCGATAATGCTGTTCTGCGAACTTTTGCGCTCGGACGGAATAATTAAGTTGCATTTGAACGCGTTGCACGTCGACAAAGACGAACTCAAAGAAATTATACGAATCGGACTTCCCGCCGGCGTGCAAGGCATGGTTTTTTCGCTGTCGAATTTGTTGATTCAAGCGGCGATAAATTCACTCGGCGCGGATGCAATGGCGGCGTCGGCTGCGGCGTTCACGATTGAAATAAATGTTTTCTGCGTCGTGAACGGCTTCGGACAGGCGGCGACAACTTTCGTCGGGCAAAATTACGGCGCGGGAAATTTACGGCGTTGCAAGCGGGCAACTTGGGTGTCGATGGGATTGAGCGCGTTGTTCATGCAAACTTTGTGCTTCGTGATTTTGTTTTTCGCGGAAAATGTTTTGTCGCTGTTCAACGAAGACCCCGAAGTTATTCGGCTCGGCGTAATTCGGTTGTGGTACATTGTCGCGCCCGAATTAATCAACGTTGCAATGGAAGGATTTTCCGGAGCAATGCGCGGCTACGGAATTTCGATGACGCCCGCCGTGATAACTTTGATTTGCGTTTGCGGAACTCGCGTGTTCTGGGTTTTTACCGCGTTCAGATACATTCCGACATACGAAACTTTGATGGCGGTTTATCCTGTAAGTTGGCTGTTGACGGCGATATTTTTGACGGCGGCATATTTTTACAACGTCAAACGTCTGAAACCTGCGCGGGCGTGAAAGTGCAATTAGGAATGAGGAGTTAGGAATTAGGAATTAATTTTCGTCGCTGAAAAAATCCGTGTCGACGCGCTTGATTTTGTAAATTTTCTGCGTTGAAACGCCGACATCAAATTCAATCATCAGTTCCGCAAGTCGTTTGCCGTCAATCAAAATTATGTGTTGGTCGTCGGCATATTTTTTTGCGCCGTCGGAAAATTTTGCGGTCGTGACGAAAAGCCCTTTATCAATCTTGCCGTATTCGGAACTTGCCAACGCGCCGTAAAACTTTTGGATTTCGGGGCGGTTGACAACTTTATCCGTGCCCCACAATTTCGCTTGAATGCCGATACGGTCGAAGCCGAGTTTGTCGCCGTAAACAATGCCGTCAATGCCGCCGTCGCCCGAATATCGCGTTTCTTTGCCGATACCGTAGCCCATGCGCTCCATAAGTTTGACGGTGAATTTCTCGAAGAACTGCGGTGATTTTTCCAAAAGCAAGCTCAACAGTTCGTCGGATAACGCGTCGTTAATTTCGCCGTGAACGCGTTCCAAAATTTCTTCGGGCGTTTCGATTTTTGGCGGCGGTGAAATTTTTTTTGCGGCGCGGCGATTTTGTACGTATTCGACAAGCGCGGGCGTTCCGCGTTCCATAAGCAATTTCATCGTGACTTTTTCGACGGAAATTTTTTGTCCCGCGTCGGTGATTTGAATCTGCGCGTCTTGAAAACGAATCATGCCGGATTTTTCCAAGGTGATAAGACACCAATCGACACGCGCAAGCCATTTCGGTTGCCCGTCGGATTTCAATTCGGCAATGTCGGCGTCGGTCAGTTGCATTTCTTCGCGAACGAAATTTTTGCAAGCGTCGACCGCGTGAAATTTCCCGTCAGCCAAAAACTTCAAGACTACATTATAAAAATCATCATATTTCGGAACCGGCACGCGAATCATCCTTTCGTTTTTGCCGATTGTATCACGGTAGGAAAAATTTTCGACGCGTCGAATTGTTTTGCCGAAAAATTTTTACGGAGGTTTGTTTATGGCTTTGCTTGAGATAAAAACTGCGGGCGACCCCGTGTTGAAACAGATTTGCGCGCCCGTCGAAAAAATTGATAAACGGTTCAGAAATTTTCTTGACGACATGTATGAAACGATGAAATCCAGCGACGGTGTCGGAATTGCCGCGCCGCAAGTCGGAGTTTTGTTGCGCGTCTGTGTCGTCGACGTCGACGGGAAAAATCGCTACGACATGATTAATCCCGTGATAACTTTTCGCGAAGGTTCCGCCGTCGACAACGAAGGTTGCTTGTCTTGCCCGAATTTGTTCGGCGACGTTGAGCGTGCAGAAAAAATTCGCGTCGAGTACACCAATCGTTTCGGCAAGAAAAAATCTTTGGACGCGGACGGCTTACTTGCCCGTTGCATTCAACACGAACTTGACCATTTGGACGGAAAACTTTTCATTGACATTGCCAAAAATATCACGAAAGGTCGGCGCAAAAATGACGAAGCTTAAAGTTGTTTTCATGGGGACGCCCGAATTTGCCGTGCCGAGTTTGGCAGCCCTTGCCGACAAGACGGAAATTTTGTGCGTCGTCACACAGCCCGACAGACCGAAAGGACGCGGACATAAATTGCAGCCGCCGCCCGTGAAAATTTTCGCCGAAGAAAATAATTTGCCGGTGATTCAGCCGCCGAAAGTCAAAGCTCCCGAAGTCGTCGAACAACTTGCCGCGTTGAAACCCGATTTAATTGTCGTCGTCGCCTTCGGACAAATTTTGTCGCAAGAAATTTTGGACATCCCGAAATTCGGTTGCATCAACGTTCACGCGTCACTTTTGCCGAAACTTCGCGGCGCGGCTCCGATTGAGTGGTCGATAATTCGCGGCGAAACCGTCACGGGCATAACGACAATGCAAATGAACGCGGGACTCGACACAGGCGACATTTTGTTGACAAGTGAAGTAAAAATCTCCAACGAAATGATTCTGCCGGAACTGCGCGAAAAACTCATGATGACGGGCGCGGACTTGTTGCTGAAAACTTTGTACCTGTTGCAAGTCGGCGAACTTAAACCCGTCAAGCAAGATGATTCGCTGTCGACGTATGCGCCGCTGCTGAAAAAAGACACGGGACTAATCGATTGGCAAAAACCTGCGCGGGACGTGCACACTTTGATTCGCGGATTGTACGGCGGGGCATTCACGTTGATTGACGGGCAGAAATACAAAATTTTTCGTTCGCGGCTTGTCGACGAAAAAATTTCACTCGACGCGGGACAAATCCAAATCGGCGGCGGAAAATTTTTTGTCGGGACGGGCAACGGCGTC
>JAFUYE010000076.1 GCA_017470715.1 Selenomonadaceae bacterium | reverse complement strand
TGCCCTCGAAGATTAAATCAATCGCACCGTTATCGTTGACGACGCGGGTAGCTCTTCCGATTGCAGTTTCATTTGCCGCTTGCAGGTGTTCGCCGACGAAACCTTTAAAGCCTTTGACGCCGCCGCGCATCGTGTTTAGTTGTGAAAGTTCTTCGCAGAGTGTATCGTAAGCCGCCATGCGTTGAGCCGCGTCGACGAAAGGTCTGCTGTCCGACAAAATATTAATCGCGTTGACGAACGCCTGACGCCGCGCAGGTTCAAGATTACGAGTTTCGCTGAGAATTTTATTGCCGGTCGCCTTATCGAGTCCGAATCGCTCCAACGTGTCAATCGTGTCGGTTATGTTCTCTTCAGTTTCGCCGCCGTAAAAGGCAACCAGTGCTTCAAGTCCGACGTTGAAACCGCGAGCCACGACATTAAATCGCCAATCGTTTTTGCGATAAATTTCCAGTGACGTTACGGCTTTTTCCCGTTGAAAATCCGTGCCGCCGAATTCCGCAGAAATTTTGTCGCCGATAAAAATTTTGTGTGAAGAAATTTCGCTCATGACGCCCGCACCGTCGATTGATGCGGTGAACACAAGCTTTTGAATCGTCTGCGGCAATTTCGACAAGTCAATCGCAAAGTTCATGCCGTTTGAAATTTTCGAGCCGACAATTTCACTGCGCGGCGACGAAAGTTGATTGTAAAAAATCATGTAACGTTCGTCGGAAAGTTTTTCGTCTTTGTCAACGCCGAAACAGCAAAAATCGTAAGTCGCCGAGCCGTCAACTTGCAACGTGATTTTCAGCGGTTTGTTCACGTCGAAAAATTTTGCGAGCTTGTCGCGAGTTCCGCGTTTGACAATCATAATCAGTCCTCCGAAAATTTTTTACTCCAAAGCTTGCTTGACGGTGCCGAAAATTTCCGCGTGCTCTTTTAAAACTTGTTCGTTGCCGAAGACGCACAAAATATTTTTGCTCATGCAATCTTCGACGAGTTTCGCCAAAGCGCGAATGTCTTCTTGTCGTGCGGACAAAATTTCGCTGCGGGATTTTTTGCGGTCGTCGTAAGTGATATTCATCAAGCACAGGTCAGCGGCAATTTGCCCTTTGAGCGACGGCGACAACGGGCGGTCACTTTTGCTGAGCGTGCCGATAATGTACTTATCCATTTCGCGATCGCTCACGTCGAAATTTTTAATGAAATCCGCCGTTGAATTGAACGTCTCCAAAGTTTTGGTTAAGTTCGGGTCGCGATATGAACTGAAAATCAAATCACCGCTCCTGTGGAAACCTGCGAACGCACCGTAAGCACCGCCCTGCACGCGAATTTTCGTCCAGAAAAATTCATAACGCAAAATCGTTTCCAGCACGGACAACGCGCCGGTGTAATCGTAACCGAGTTCGATAAAGTTCGCACCTTTGCCGACATACTGAACGCGGCTTTGCGTGTAAAGTCCTTCGTTTTCCGGCTTGCACGGGAACGAATAATTTTCGCGCTGAAATTCTTCGACGGTCAAACTTTTCAGCAGACGACTGAGATGCGGCACGAATTTTTTGTATAGCGCGTCGGGAGCCGTCACGGAAACGATAAGCCCGTTGCGATTCAAAAGGCGTTCTTTCGCGTCGTTGAGTTCGGCAACAAGTTCGTCAAAGCGTTCATCAAAATTCGCGAGCAAATCTTTCAGGAATTTGTTATACGGCAAATAACGTTTGTCGTTGTAGGCACCGGCTTTGTTTTGGTACGATTCGATTTTTGAAGAAACAATCGAAATCGCCATATTCTGCAGGCTCAATTCAAAGCCGAGTTGTTCCTGTTCGATAAGTTCGCGCACGCGTTTTTTGTTGGTAAAAATCGTGTCGTTGAAAGTTTCCGCGATGATATCGGTCATTTCGGCAAGTTTGGATTCGAGAGCTTTGAAATGAACTCTCATGCGCGGAATAAACGAATTCGGTTTATCCTTTTCGGAACCGGCGCGAACGTTTGAACCGCAACCGCCGATATGCAACTGCGTCAAAACGGCAAGTTCTTCGTAGGAATGTTTTTTCGTGTCGACGTTGCCCAACAGGTCGCTGAGCAGGAACGCATAAAAAATTTTGTCTTGCGGAATTTTCAGCGCGTCGAAGTAAAACGACAGATAAATTATTCCGTGCGTATCCAGCGGGCTCAAAAGAATTCGCGTGCCGTCCAAATCGCGGAATTGCAACGGCAAATTTTCCGGCTCTTTGCGCAGGTCGGAACGTTGCAAAATCGGTATCGTCGCCAAAGCTTCGGGCGTTTCGGGTGCCTGCTGACGGGCTTTCAACTTCTTTGCCGTGGCGATAACTTCGTCAATCTGCGCGGGCGACATGTTTGCTTTGACTTCGGCAAGTTTGGCGGCTTGAGCGTCGTCGCGTTGTTTGGAAAAATTTTTGTCGGGTGACAGCGTCATCAAAACTTTGTGCGGATTGTCCAAGAAATATTTTTGAATCAAGCCTTCAAAATATTTTTCGTTAATCCCGCGTTTGAACGCCGCGAAATCGTCTTCGTAATGCAAATAAACATTCGGGTCGCCGTCGTAAAGCCACGTTTTCAAAAGTCGCAAGCCGTAAATCAAACCGGTCGGTGACACGCCGAAATCAGCTTCGCGAATATTGAACTCAAGCGAATTCAACGACGCCTGCAACAAAGTTTTGTCGATACCGTTTTCGACGAGTTTTTGAAGTTCGTCCGTGACAATCGAATAAAATTTTTCGACGCGATCTTTTTCCGAGCCGGTCAAAACCACGGTGAACGTCGGTTGACGCAGGTCGTCTTCGAGCGAAACTTCAACGTCTTTGCCCAAACCCGAATCAATCAAAGCTTTGCGAACGGGCGCGGCGGAATTAGAAAACAGCGCATTGCTCAAAATCGCCAAAGCTCTGTTCGTGCGAACGTCCGCCACGTCACCGAGCATGAAGTTCAACGCAAGAAAAGTTTTCGCGTCGGCGGATTCTTCGTCGCCAATCGGATAAACTTCGTCAACGCGTTTCATTTCGGCAAACGTCGGTTGCAAAGAAATTTCCGAGTCGACAACAATTTTATCGAACTTGCTTAAATATTCGCGGTCGAGATATTCCAGCTGTTCGGCAATGTCAATGTCGCCGTAAAGATAAATGTAGCTGTTCGACGGGTGATAAAATTTTTGGTGGAACGCAATGAAATCTTTTTGCGTCAAATTCGGAATTGCTTCGGGGTCGCCGCCCGATTCAAAACCGTAACAATTTTGCGGAAAAGTTTCGTGCTGAATTTTGCTGCCCAAAATGTCGTCGGGGGACGAGAGCGCGCCTTTCATTTCGTTGAAAACAACACCGCTGTACTGCAATTTGAAATTAGGAATTTGGAATGTGGAATTGTTTGAAGTGTCGCCGGCATCATTCCTAATTCCTAATTCCTCATTCCAAATTGGTTCGTAATGCCAACCTTCCTGCATCAAAATTTCGGGCGTCGACAGCATTGCGGGATAAAACACTGCGTCAAGATAAACGTCCTGCAGGTTGCGGAAATCTTTTGCATTGCGACTTGCCACGGGATAAACCGTCTTGTCGGGATAAGTCATCGCGTTCAAAAAAGTATTCAACGAACCTTTGACCAATTCAACAAACGGCTCCTTGAGCGGATATTTTCGCGAACCGCAAAGCACCGAATGTTCGACAATGTGCGCGACACCCGTGTCGTCTTTGGGCGGCGTGCGGAAGCCGATATAAAAAACTTTGTTGTCGTCGTCCGCGGCAAGGTACAAAAGTTTCGCGCCGGTTTTGATATGCTCGAATTCGTAAGTCTTCGCGCTCAGTTCCGCCACGTCGGAAATTTTTTGCAGACGGAAGCCATTGAGTTCGTCGCCAATTTTCAAATCCATACAATCACTCCTAAAAAAATTTTTCGCGGGGAATTATATCACACTTCATTTGCGTTTCATTAACCAATGCTCCACGGGGTCGGAAAATTTTTTTATCGCATTGCTCACGTAAACAATCACGATCGTTATCAGCGTGAGCATGAGGAACGGTCCGAACGAATGAAATTTTTCAAATTCAATCGCCGCCGCAAAAATGTACATTATCACGTGTTGGGTAAGCATCATCATGTAAGAAACGTCGCTGAAACCGTTAAACCACTCCAGCGGTGACGGAAATTTTTCGTTGAGCCAAACCGTCAACTCGAACAGCAAATACGAACAAGGAATCGTCATCAACATCGAATACGGCTCAAGTTGAAACCAACGCGTCAACATTGCGGGCACTTCCGAAAAATAAATTGCCTCCGCCGTGCCGACAACGACTGTCCAAGCCGCCACGCCGTAAAGAATTTTTTGCCGGTATTGCTGTAAAAAATCTTTGTACGCGAACAACAACATGCCGAACAAAAATTCCGGAATTCTTGCGGGGAACAACCACCAACCGGTCATGATTCGATGTTCCAACATTAGCGGTTCCGTGACGTAATAAGTCGCGACGGCAATCACAATCGACGCGGCGAACGTCAAAAGCGGTGCGCGACGAATCATTTTGTCCAACAGCGGCGAAATCAAATACAGCCACAACAAAACGCCCATGAACCATTCGCCGACAAACCAGTAAAGCGGCAAGTCAAAAAACATCATCAAGTTCACGTCGACGGGGAACATCGCGTTGAAAACTCCCCACGGGAAGCCGCTTTGATACATTGCGTGATAAAACGGCGAACGCTGAGCGATTGCCAATTCCAACGGTGCCAACGCAATCAACGCCGCTCCGAGTACGATATACGAAATTGTAAACGGCACGACAATGCGCACAAGTTTTTTCCGGTAAAACGACCAAAGACTTGACGCACGTTCCAACGACGGACGAATCAAATAGCCGCTGAGCACGAAAAATACAAAAACACCGACATTGCCCGCGTGAAAGAAAAACAGCCGCATTTTGTCGAAGCCGTCGAAGCCGTCGAAACAACTGACGAAGTGACCCAAAATTACCGCGAACGACGCGAACACTCGAACGGTATCAAGCCAAGGAATTTTTTTCAATGTACCGGCACCTCACGTTTCTTCAAAAATCGGTTTTCCACGGGCGCGGAAAATTCCTGCAACTTTCTGCTCACGACGACGATAACCCACGTTATCACCAAGAGCAAATAAATTTTTCCGAAGGCAGTCAATCCGGCAAAATCCAGCGCATTGTTGAACGCGTAAATTATCATGTGTTGACTGAGCATCGCCATATAAGAAATTCCGCTGAAACCGTTAAACCAATTCATTGCCGCGAAATTGAATTCGTTGAGCCACTCCACGAACGTGAAGATCAAATAAATCACGGGCAACGTCAAGAAAAACGAATTCGGGTTGCCGGGGAAAAAGAACGCGCCCTGCGGCGGGTATGTGTGCACGAAATACGCCAGTTGTGCCGCCAAGTAAATTAAAATCCCGACAATCAGCTTGCCGCGTATCTTCAAAAGTTTTTCGCGGTGAATGAACAAAATTATTCCAAACAAAAATTCCGGAATTCGCACGAGGCACATACTCCAACGCGTTTGAATCATGTCTTGTTCTTCCCAACCGTCGACCGCGTTGTAGACGATAAACGACAGCACAATCGACCCGATAATCGAAAGTATCGGGGCTTTGACCGCGCATTTATCCAAAATCGGCGAGAGCAGGAACATGCACAAAATTATTCCCATGAACCATTCGCCCGTAAACCACGAAATGTCGAGTCCAAAAAATTTTATTATGTTCAGGTTGACGGGGAACATGCCCAACAGCACGTTAAAATATTTCGCGCCGAACAACGCATGGAACAGCGGAACTTTTTGCGTCATTTGCTCATCGAACAGATACAGCGTTGACATTCCCGCCGACATCACCAGATAGCACACGGTGAACGGCACGACCAGACGGATAATTTTTTTCTTGTAATAATCTTTCAGGCTCGTCATGCGCTCAACCGACGGGTGAATCAGGTAGCCGCTTATCGCAAAAAAAAGCGCGATACACATCACCGCGACTTCATACATGCGCACGTTCATTCGGAATTCGTGCGTAAAGCCGTCGCACATCAGGTAATGGCAATAAATTACCAGAAACGACGCCAGCACGCGAATCGTGTCTATCCACGCAATATTTTTTTTCAAGTCTCAATCCTCCCGACTTGCAACGAGGTTGTCATAATGCAAGGCATTGTATTCGATTTTGCCGCACGCCGTCAACTGCAATTAGGAATGAGGAATTAGGAGTTAGGAATTGTTTCGGTAATTTTTAATTCCACATTCCACATAAAAAATTGTCCTCACCGAATCGGCGAGGCTTTTTTTTCGTGACGAATTCAGCCGAAATTTATTCGCGACAAAATTTCTTGCGGGCTGTCGACGATAATTTCTGCGCCGCTTTCGACGAGTTCCGAACGCGGACGAAATCCCCACGTCACACCGACGGACAAAAATCCCGCGTTATGTGCAGTTTCCATGTCGACGGCGGTGTCGCCGAAATAAGCCACGTCTTCAGGTTTGACGCCGCAACTTTTCATGACGGCAAGCGGACGCGTCGGATCCGGTTTTCGCGGCAAATCCGGTTCGTCGCCGCTGACTTGAACGAATTTGACGGGCGCAAGAATTTTTTCGGCAATTTCAACCGCCGCAAAGTGTTGCTTGTTCGTGCAGATACCGAGCGGAATTTTTTTCGCGGACAAAGTTTCGAGCAAATCCATGATACCCGCGTAAGGTTTGACTTTGTCGGTGCAGTGACGGGCGTAACAATCGTTGTAAGCGGCAAGTGCTTCGTCGACGAAATTAATTTTGTCGGCGGGCAGAGCGCGAATCATCAACTTGCGGGCACCGTTGCCGACGAATTGCCTAACTTCGTCGAGTGTGCGTGTCGGGAAATTAAACTGCACAAGCATTTCATTAACAGCGGCGTGCAAATCTTCCAGCGTGTCCGTCAACGTGCCGTCCAAATCGAAAATTGCCGCACGATAAATTTTCATGTCAAAGCCTCCATTTCGTCCAGTCGTCGCAAAAAAGTTTCGAGCCGTTCAAGTTCCGCCGAATCGGTAACTCGTCGCCCCGAATAAAAAAATTTCACGTCGGGGAATTTTTTTGAGCGCGCAGGTTGCAAATTCGTTCGCCGAATCAATTCATTAACCGTGCCCGAATTCCCGTCAAGAATTTTTACATGCGGCGGCAAAATTTTTCGCAACGTGTCTTTGAAATAATTAAAGTGCGTACAACCCAAAACCAGCGACGAAAAATTTTTAAAATCCACGCCCGAAAGTTCCGCACGCAAATAATTTTCCACGTCCGCCGAATTGAATTCACACCGCTCCGCGAAGTCGACAAGTTCCGATAACGCTTTGAGTTCGGTAAGTTCCTGCGCGTGAAGTCGTTCAATCAATCGACGAATTTTTTCGCCCGTGACGGTTATCGCCGTTGCCGCAACCAAAACTTTTTTGCCGGGGAACGTGTCCAACGCAACTTTTAACGCGGGCTCCATACCGATTATCGGCAAAGAATATTTTTTTCGCATGTCGCGCACGGCGACTGAAGTTGCGGTGTTGCACGCCACGACTATTGCCGAAACATTTTGCGCCGTCAAAAATTTAAACGCGTCGTCGACGAATTTTAAAACTTCTGCGCGGGATTTTGTGCCGTAGGGAACGTTATCTTCGTCCGCGAAAAAAATAAATTCTTCGTTCGGCAAAAGTTTCATCGCGTGATGCAGGACGGACAGCCCGCCGATACCCGAATCAAAAAATGCAAGTTTCAAAATTTCGACCTCCCGTCAAATGCCAAAACCTGCAGCTTTAATCGCAACGAAAATCGCAAGCCCGACGACACTGCCGACAATCGAGCCGTTCAAACGAATCCAAATAAAATCTTGTTCCGCCTTGTCGTAAACCAAATTGTTAAGCTGTTCTTCGGTCAAACGGTCAAGCGCGGATTTTGCGACGGTACCGACCAACGGTTGAGCGTGCAGAGCGGAACGGGCAGTCAGTTCGTCGACGAATTTTTCAACGGCAAATTTCGCGGCAGTATCTTCGCGCAACAGTTTCAAAAATTTGTCGTATTCGTCGTTGAAAATGTTCACGAGTATGACGCCGATATTTTTCGACGTAAGTTTAAGAGTTTTTGACGCCTGCGCCTTCGACAAAGTTTCGTCAAGATCGACCGTCGAAATTTGGCTTTCCAAATGAATCAGCGCAAGTTCTATTGCTTCCTCAAGCGGCAAGGCATTTGCGGCGTCAATTTGAATTCGTTCGATTAAATCTTTGAATTCGGGCGTGTCGCTCAGTTCGGAAATTTTTTTTCGGCATTCGTTGAGCGTGCGGCGGTGCAGTTGCGAATCGGCGGCAAGTTCATCCAAAAGTTTCAGCAACTGAACCTGCATGATTCGTGCAGCTTCCTCAAAATTGACAAGATCAAGCATTTGCGCAAGTCCCGCCATCAAAATCGACAACCCGCCCATATCTCGGGTTTTTTGTTCGGCGTACTCTTCAAGTATCGCCTGCAACCTGTCGCAAGTTTCGGGCTTGGCGGCGGTGCGGCGCATTGCTTTGACGATTGAAATAAAAATTTCGCGGTCTTTGTCGCCCTTGCGGAATTTTTCGCCAAACTCGTTGATAAGTCTTTCGGCAGGCAAATCGCGCAGAATTCGACGCAATTCGTTGGCAATGGCTTTCGAGCGAGTTTCTTTGTTTTGCGCGGAGACGAATTTTTTCACGACGTTAAAAAGTTCCCCGACGACAAGTTTTCGGGTTGTGTCGCGGGCAAGGAAGTCGACAATTTTCGGCAACAGTTTGAAGTCGCCGATTTTCTTGAAGATATTTCGACGCGAAAAAAATTCTTGCTGAACCATCATAACCGAGGCTTTGACGAAATCTTTTCTGCGACGCGGTAAAATTGCCGTGTGGAACGGAAAACCGAGCGGCTTTTTAAACAACGCGGTGACGGCGAACCAGTCAGCTATTCCGCCGACAAGTGCCGCTTCCGTCACGAACAAAAAACCTTCGGCGAAAATATTTTCGGGGAATACGATTTTTAAACCGACAGCTGCCAAAAAAAACAGCGCGGCACAAAGCAAAGTCGTATCCGCCGTGTTCCATCTGTTCAAAAAATTTCACGACCTTTCAACTGCAATGCGTAATACGTAAATCCGGCCGTCACGGATGACGGCCTCGCCCGCGCATTTCACGTGATGTGAAATATGCGGGCACGAGCGGCACGGATTAGCGATAACACTTGAATTGCGAACGAGTAACGCTCCACGCGCAGTGGCGAACTTCTTTGCTACTTTCTTCCTTCGCTGGAAGAAAGTAGATTCTAAAACTCAAAATGGACGAACGCGCCGAATCGAAGCAACAAACTCCGGCAGTTTACCAACAAACCTAATTGCTTTTTCAGCGCACAAAATTTTCTATAAGTTGCGAGACGACGAACAAAATCATTCCGACAATCGCGCCGCAAACCGAACCGTTGATACGAATCATTTGCAAATCGTCCGCCACGTGCCCTTCGACAAATTCGGTCAACTCGTCGTCGCTGAACTTGTCGAGCCGTTCGCGAATCATCATTGGAATTTGTTCGCGATATTCGTCGAGCAAGCCCGCGATAAAATCTTTAATCATTGCGTCGAATTTTTTCTGCAGAGACGCGTTGTTGATGAACTCGTTGATTTTTTCGTCGACAAGATAATCGACTGCCGCTTTCCAAACAACTTCTTTGCGTTCGACTTCGACGACCATGCCGCCGGGATTTGCCGCCTGTTGACGACGAATTTTTTCAAGAATTTTCGGGTCGGTTTCGCCTTTGACGTTGACATCAAGCCAAGTTTTGACGAACGCCGCCGAATCAAATTTTTGCAGGAACATATTCTTAATGTCGTCGAGAAATTTTTTCGTGTTGAGCGAACTTGCCGCCGAAGTCACGAATCCGCCGAAAACTTTAATCATGTCGTTCGCTGCTTTTTCGGTTTCGCTGTCGACAGTGCCCGTCGCGTTGAGAATTTTTTCTGCGTCGGAAATTTTTTTCTCAAGTGTCTCGTTGAGGATATTACGAATTTTTTCGTCGGTCAAATCCATACTTGACAGCACAAACGCACGTCCCGCCGAATCGCCTTCGTAAGCTTCGCGCAGCTGAGTAATTTTGGTAAGAATTTCTTCCTGCATGTGCGGGCTTTGAATAATTTTGTGCCCCGTGTCGAACAGCGCGATTAAAATTCGGCGACTGTGTTTGTCGTTCGTGACGACTTTTAACACGGCGTCGAAAAATTTTTGCGCGTCAAGATTTTTAATTTCGTTTTCGAGAATCGGCGCGACGGCGGAAGAAATTTTTCCCGTGTCCATCGTGCCGAAAATTTCGGTAAACACATCGCGAGCCATTGCCTTTGTTTTGGCACGACCGTTGTTGCGTTCAAAATAGTCGATTAAAAGTTGCGCGGTGTTTTCGTCGCGAACGGTCTCCATGATATTTTTCGTGTTGAGCAAATCACTGCCGACGAATTCGACAATCGCGTCCATGATTCGCGCACGATTTCGACGCAAAATTTCCGTGTGGAAGCCGATACCCAGCGGTTTGCGAAAAAGTGCCGTGACGCCGAACCAGTCCGCCATACCGCCGATTGTCGCCGCCAAAAATCCGTGATTCAAAAGTCCGAGCGTGAAGTTGCCTTGTGCGCCCGTCAAAATAAATTTCAGCGGAGAAATTTCCGGCAACGTCGAAACCGCAAGTAACGCGCTTGCCGCAAGCGTCGCCGTCGCCTTCGTTTTGTTCTGCAAAAAGTTTTACCTCCTTGTCTTCGTGATGATTGAACGCCGACATTTTATCACGAAACTTTCAATGTGTCTGCGGTCTTTCAAAATTTTTTCATGCGGTTTTGCCAATGCGAACGTCGAAATGCTATAATCGCCGCGAAAAATTTCTTCGGGAGCTTTTGCAATGGAAGTTATCTTTTTGGCGGTCGTTATCGTCGTAATTCAAGCCTCCGATTCGTATTTGCGTTATGTTTCCTTCCGAAACGAAATGACCGCCGACGAAAAAATATTTTTGGCGCGCAGATTTTTGCTTTACGGCGTCATCAGCGCGATTTTTTACGGTTTAATTTTCAAAAACTGCGGGATTAATTCGCCGCTGTACAAAATTATTTTGATAGCCGGCTGGATTCCGTGGTTAATCGTTTTTATGTTTACAGTCAAGCGCAATTTTCTCAAGCACATGTTTATTTTCGGCATGTCGGAAGTTTGGGCAACGACCCAACACAGTTTATCGGCAATAATCGTCGTATCTTTGTTTTCAAACTCCGAACAACAAATAGTTTTGACGCACGCGATACTTTATCCGATACTTTTTGTAATTTTTTCACCTGTCTCGCGGAAATTTTTCGCAAAACTCATGCCGCCAAAGAATTTTTTCGTCGATTACGGGCGATTAATCGCGTTTTTGCCGCTGATAACAATTTCGGGCACGCTGATTTTGTGGATGCAAGAACCGACAATTCATTCTTGGGCGGAAAGATTTTCGCGAATATATATTCCGTTCGTGTTCTTCTTTTTTTACAGCTACGTATTGAATTCAACAAAGCGTTTGAACGAAAAACAACAGCTGAATCAAAATTTGCGGCAGATGAAACGCCAAATTGACACGCTGAGCGAATATAATCGCCTCATGCAGGAAAACCGCGAAAAAGTTGCCGTCATGCGTCACGATTTACGCCACTCGTACCGATTGATTCATACAATGTTGCAGGAAAATCAATTTGACGCCGCAAAAAATTATGTCGGCAAGCAGGAACAACTTTTGAGCGATACTTTCGTTAAAAATTTTTGCGTTCAGCCGCTGATAAATTCCGCGTTGTCGTTTTATATCGGGCGTGCGGAAAGTTTGGGCATAAAAGTTCGCCACAAAATTAATCTGCCCGATAAATTTTCCACCGACGAGAACGATTTCGCGTTATTGGTCTCAAACCTGCTTGAAAATGCCATTAACGCTTGCTCCAAACAAAATTTCGGCGAAAAAATCATCTCGATAACACTTCAAAACGTCCAAAATCAATTCGTGCTGGAAATTTTTAACACCTGCGACCCGAAAACCATCAATTTCGACGAAAAAAATTACCCGCAAGCTTCCGACGAAGATCACGGGCTCGGTATGGCGTCGATTAAGCTTTTCAGCGAAAAATACGGCGCATACACAGATTTTTTTATCGAGGGAGATTTATTCAAGGTTACAATGTATTGGAGAATTGCAACTTGAAACTTCAAAACCGTTTTCAACGCGGTTGCGAAGGTTTTTTTATCAAGTGATTCATGTATTTGAGCTTCGACGCCCGACTTTTGCGCTGACTGATTGGGATTTTCGTTTCGTCAATCAAAATAAAGTTTTCGTCGTCCATGTATTTGATAAAGTCCATGTTCAGCAAAATCCGATGATAACACTCGACGAAACGCGAATCATTTTGCATTTCCGCCGAAATTTGCTCGTAACTGCACGTCGGATAAAATTTTTGTTCCTGCAAATGAATGCAGACGCGATGCCGCCAATCAATGTCGACGTATTGAATATTTTTGTACGGAATTTCCACGTCCAAACCGCCGACAATCTTCACGGACAAAGTTTTTTGCCGATTTTCAAGGAGTTTATCGAAGACATACGCGAAAGTTTTGGCGAACTGCGCCGAATTCTTCGCGAACGGCTTCAAAAAATATCCGACCGCAAAAACTTTGTAGCCTTCAAGGATAAAATCTTCGCTGTTCGTCAGAAAAATTATCGCAACGTCCTTGTCGAGCTTGCGAACTTCCTCGGCAACCTGAATTCCGTTAATCGGCTTCATGAAAATATCCAGAATCAACAAATCATACTTGTTCGGCTCAAAATCGCGCAAAAATATTCCGGCACGGGAAAAAGTTGCGATTTCGATTGAATCAGCCGACTCGGAAAAATTTTCGGCAAGATATTTGCGCAAAAAATTTTCGGCGTCGTTCAAATCGGCAATTTGGTCGTCGATGAGCGCAAATTTCATGCTCAAGACTCCTTCAAAAAAGATTTTCCGACATTAAAGCACAAAATCCCGCGAAAAGTAACCTGTAACCCAAAAAGTGCAGTGATTTCCCGAAAAGTGATTGAAATTTCTTGTCTCGGACAGTTTATAATCAAAGAAAACTCGTCGAAAGGTAAAAATCATGACTTTAAACGATTGGCAGATACTCAAAACGGGCAAACGGAGCGACTTTGCGATAATAATCGTCGTGACGCTGATATTTTTGTTCGTTATCGCAATGAACACGCGCTTAATCTTCCAAATGACCTCGAATCAAGCGGAAGAAATAGGACGAATGCAGCTTGAAGTTATCCGAAGTGACTTTCAAGACGTAATTTCGGCGGCGGAGAACACGACAACGCAAATGGCTTTGGAATCCGAACAATTATTGCGTTCCGGTGCCGCAAAATCGTCGATTGAGGAATTTTTTTACCGAAAAAAGAATGAGCAACGTAAATTGACGTTCGATGTTTGCTTCAACGTCTACATTGCGAACAAAAACATGACGATTATTCCGCATTTCAACTTTCCGCCCGAATATCACGCGACCGAACGGCTTTGGTACAAAGGTGCGGCAGAAAATCCGGGCAAAATTTACATTACCGAACCTTATATCGACGCGATGACCGGCAAAATGTGCTTTACAATGTCGAAAATGCTTTCCGACAATCAAACCGTCGTCGCTTTGGATTTTAATTTTAACGACGTGCAAAAATCTATCGCGAAAATGAGCCAAACGAGCGACCGCAAAGCTTTAATCGTGACGAAAAGCGGAATGATTATCGGCTATACGGACATGAGCCTTGTCGGAGAGAAAATTTCCGATAAATTGCCCGACTACGAAGGAATTTTGAGCCGAATTTTGCAATCGAACGACAAGCGCGAGAGCTTCACCGCTTACCTTGACGGCGGAGAGCATACAATTTTCAGTTCGGAGACAAAAAACGGCTGGTACATGATTTTGAGCGTCGATAACGACGAATTTTACAGCGAAAGTTACCGCCAAATTATTTTCACGACGATTTTAAGTCTTTTGATGATGGCGGCGATAATTTTTTTCTACCTGTACGCGATGCGAAACGGTTTGCGTGCCGAAAATGCCCTGCAAGTCAAGGAAGAATTTTTATCGCGACTTTCAAACGAACTGCGAGATCCGTTGCGCAAAATTTTGGACGCTTCAAGTCCCGAAACCATAAATTCGGACGCAAAACCTGCCGAAAAAGCTGCCGAAGTTCGCGAGTCTGCTTTAAAACTGTCGGACATGATGGACAATCTGTTTTCGTTCTCGAAAATCGTTTCCGGCAACAAAAATCGGGCTGTCGAAGAGCAAATTTTTCAAGACAAAGAACTTGCAAAGGTCAGTTTCTACTCGAAAATCGGAATTATCGCTGTGTTAATCGTCGCAATGTTATTCGCGTTTGGAATTTGCCTCACGACTACGAAAAATTTGGGCGATACGAAAATGCACCGCGAAGTTGACACTTACGAACACCAATTATCGAACTGGATTGAAAAACAGCGCAGTATTTTGAGCATGTTTGCGAATCTTTTGGGCAAACACCCCGAATTAATGGACGATTATCCGTCTGCCGTAAAATTTTTGGACGATTTGGCGAAAGAATATCCCGAAATTTCGGTTTGCTACATGACGAATCCTTACAAAGAGCACACGGTCATAATGAATAACGGTTGGGAGCCGACGGATCCGAATTGGAAGGTCGAAAATCGCCAATGGTACATTGACGCGGAAAAAGATGAGGACGGTTTCACTGTTTCGGCTCCTTATTACGACGCGCAGACCGGTTTGTATTGCGTGACGTTTGCGCAGGTTGTTTACGGCGACAAAAACGAGTTTATCGGAGTTTTCGGCATAGATTTTTATCTCGACAGATTGACGGAAGTTTTGGGCGCGAGTTACAGCAAAGACGGCTATGCTTTTCTTGTCGACCGCAACGGAATCATCATAAATCACCCGAACAACGAATATCAGCTGACAAAAAGCCGCATGACGGACATTTCCGGCACGGAATATTTAAAAGCTTATTCAAGTTCCGAAGTCGTCTCGATGAAAGATTTTACGGGCGATTATGTTGCGTGTTTGGCGAAGAAAAATAATACCTCGAACTTCACGGTTGTTGTCGCGAACAGCTGGCGAAATATTTACGGAAACATTTTCGTTTTGGGCATTTTGTTTATTTCACTGCTCGGAATTTGCATTTTGATAGTCAAAGCGTTGATAAATCGGCTTTTGAAATGGCAAGAATCGGTAAATCAACGGTTGAAAGATGCTTCGGATACGGCAACGGCGGCCAACCAGGCGAAATCGAAATTCTTGGCGCAGATGAGTCATGAAATTCGCACGCCGATAAATGCGGTACTCGGAATGAACGAAATGATTCTGCGCGAAAGTAAATCAGATGAAATTTTGGACTACGCGACGAATATTCAGAGCGCGGGCAGAACTTTGCTGACGTTAATAAATTCAATTCTCGACTTCAGCAAGATTGAAGATGGCAAAATGGAAATTGTTCCCGTCAAATATGAAACGGCGACGCTGATTGATGATTTGGTCAACATGATTTCCGAAAAGGCACGCAAAAAAGGTTTGGAGTTCAACATTTCGATTGATTCAAATTTGCCGCAGAGTTTATACGGCGACGACGTGCGGTTAAAGCAGGTTATCACGAACATTTTGACGAACGCGGTCAAATACACGCATGAAGGCAACGTAAATTTGGAAATTCGCGGCGAAGAGATTGACGCGGATACGGTAAATCTGTTCGTGAAAGTCAAAGACACGGGAATTGGTATTCGCGCAGAAGACATGAATAAACTTTTCCAGTCATTTCAGCGGCTTGACGAGGAACGCAACCGAAATATTGAAGGAACCGGCTTGGGCATTGCGATTGTGCAAAAACTTTTGGGCATGATGGACAGCAAACTTGAAGTTTTCAGCGTTTACGGCGAAGGATCGGAGTTTTCGTTTAATCTCACGCAAAAAATCATCGACAAAAGCCCGATTGGCGACTTTGAGGCACGACATTTCAAACACGCGGAAAAAAATTCGGCGAAAAAATTTTTGACGGCTTCCGGTGCGCGAATTTTGGCGATTGACGATAACGACATGAATTTGAAAGTTATCAGCGGACTTTTGAAACGCAATAAAATCGTTACAGATCTTGCCGAGAGCGGTCAACTGGGCATTGAGCTTGCGAAAAAGAATTTTTACCACATAATTTTTATGGATAACATGATGCCCGTGATGAACGGCGTCGAGACGTTGAAAAAAATGCACGCGGAAAATGTTTTGAGCGAAAAAACGAAAGTTATCATGCTCACGGCGAGCGCGATAGCCGGAATGCGTGAAACTTACCTTCGCGAAGGCTTTGACGATTATTTAAGCAAGCCGATTGAAGTTTCCGAGCTTGAAAAAATTTTGGAAAAGCACTTGCCGACCGACATTGTGTCGTTTGAAGTCGAAGACAAAGAAAAAATCGCCGAATCGCCCGCCGAAAATGAAAAGTCACCTGCTGAAAATGAAAATCCGCCCGAAGATGCCGAAACGGTCGGTGAAGACGAATTCAGCAGTCGCGA
This sequence comes from Selenomonadaceae bacterium, assembly GCA_017470715.1. GTDB lineage: Bacteria > Bacillota > Negativicutes > Selenomonadales > Selenomonadaceae > Quinella. Next base: position 4,152 of record JAFUYE010000076.1, on the reverse strand, counting down.
ACGGAAACTTTTCGCCGAACTTTGCCCCGATATTGATTTGGACACGGCGTTAAAATATTGCATGGACAGCAAAAGTTTTTATGTGCAGATGTTGACGAGCTTTATCGACGTTAAACGCGCAGAAAAAATTCAAGAGGCTTTCGACGCGGACGACGTGAAAAATTATCAAATACTTGTTCACGCTTTGAAATCGACTTCGTTGTCAATCGGTGCGGAAAATTTGAGCGAACGTGCGCGAAACCTTGAATTTGCCGCCAAAGACGAACGAATCGACGAGATAAAGGCGAATCACGGCGATTTAATGGCGGAGTACGAAAATGTTCGCGGTGAAATTTCTAAATGGCTGGAGGAAAGTGGCTTATGAGCAAAATTTTGATTGTCGACGATGAAGAAATGATGTTGATGATGGCAAAATTTATCCTGTCGAAGAAATACGAAGTTTTGACGGCAACGACGGGCGCGGAGGCTATTAAAATTTTTGAAAACGAGCGTCCCGACATGATTTTATCGGATTTGATGATGCCGGAACTTGACGGATACGAATTGCACAGGATTTTACAGGAAAAAAGCGCGAAACCTGTTCCGATAATGTTCATGACGGCGGACGAGAGCGAAGAATCCGAAAGTCGCGGCTTTGAACTCGGTGCGGCGGATTACATTCGCAAACCGTTGAAGCCGGATATACTTTTGCGGCGTGTCGGCAACATAATTGACAGCTTGGACAAAATTCACGAACTTGAAGAGGCCGCGTCGACGGATTTACTCACGGGACTGCTGAACAAAGAGTTTTCGCAAAAGAAAATCGGCGAAATTGTTCAGAAATCGTCGGGCGCGTTGCTTATGATAGATTTGGACAGTTTCAAACTGGTGAACGACATTTACGGGCACGGTGCCGGCGACAAAATTCTGATTCGGTTCGCGAAATTGATAAAAAATGTGATTCGAGCGGAAGATTTAGCCGGACGCATGGGCGGCGACGAATTCATTGCTTTTCTGCAGAACGTGGACGACGAAAAAGTTTTAAAGTCGAAGTCAACTTTTCTGAACGCGGAAATTTTGAAATCTGCGCGTGAAATACTCGGTTCCGAAATGGAAATTCCGTTAGGCGTGAGTATCGGCGCGGTTTTCGTTCCCGACGAAGGCAAAGATTTTTCGACGCTGTACAAAAAAGCCGATTCCGCGCTTTACACCGTCAAAAGAAACGGCAAACACGGTTTGGCAGTCTTCGGAGCGCAAAATCACGCGGAGAAAAATTCCTCGGCGGACGGAATATCGCAAATGCGGATGATTTTGAGCGAGCGAAATGAAGAATCCGGCGCGTACTTCGTCGACTTCGAGACGTTCAGGAAAATTTATCGGTTGTTCGCACGCATGGCGGCAGATGATTTCCAAAACGGATTAACGTTGATGCAATTCACGCTTGCGGATGAAAATTTCACGGACGAATTCAAGGAAATTCTTTTGCATTCGTTGCGGCGAAGCGATTGCGTCACTCAAAACGGCAAAAAATTTTTGATTTTGTTGACCGCGACAAAAGAGCTTGAAGCCGACACAATCAAGGAACGAATTTTTTCGCGACTGACAAATTATCAAGTCAATCAAATTTCCTTCGAGCGTGAAAAAGTTTTTTAAGGCGGTGAATTTTTATGCGGCAGAAGAAAATCCTGGTGATTGACGATGACGAAATGAATTTGCAGATTGCAAAAGTACTTTTGGAAAAAAAATTGTCGTGCGAAGTGCTCACGGCGACGGGCGGCATTGCAGGTATTGAAATTTTGCGTCAAGAGCGCGTGCATTTGGTTTTACTCGATATAATGATGCCGGACCCGGACGGAATTGAAACGTTGCGAAGAATCCGCAGTGACGAACACATAAAAAATGTTTCGGTGATGATGCTGACGGCGTCGGGATATATCGACGACATACAAAAAGTCGGGACGTTGGGCGTCAAAGAATACATTAAAAAACCGTTCCTGCCCGCCGATTTTGTTAAACGCATCGGAAAAAAATTGTCCGAAATTCATTCGGAAGAAATACTGCTGTTCGGCGACGACGAAACTGTTTTAGCGGATATGAAAACTTTGATTGAAGAAAATTTCGCGCACGAAGTCTCAATCGCAACGAAAATCGCGGCGGCTGAAAAAATTTTGCACGCGCAAGAAATAAAATTGATTGTAACCTGCGCGGACATGAAATTTATCGACGGATTTAAATTTCTGTCGTTAGTGGCGGGCGACGAAAAATTTAACGCTATACCGTTCACGATAACCAATGCCGAAAAACTCCTTGAAGTCGTCGAAAAAATAAATTCTCCGCAAGCCGAGGAAGATTCGTCGGTTGTCGAAAAAAATTTTGTCTCCGCGCCGGAAAAGAAGAAAATCGCCAATGTTGTGACCAATCTTATCGGCTACGAGTCGGACATGAACATTTAATCAAGCGGCAGCGATTTAATTTTCCGTCAAACAAAAAACGAGCCGAGCATTAAGCCCGACCCGTTCGTTTGCGTGCGAAGAAAATTATTTGCGCAAGTTCAGCTGTGCCAAAATTTCGCGATAACGATTGATGTCTTTTTTGTTCAGGTAGCTGAGCAGGCGACGACGATGACCGACCATTTTGAGCAAGCCGCGACGTGAATGATGATCTTTTTTGTGCTCCTTAAGGTGTTCGGTCAAGTACGAGATGCGCGCCGTCAAAAGAGCGATTTGAACTTCGGGCGAACCGGTGTCGCCTTCGTGCACCGCGAATTTCTGCATAATCTCCTGTTTTGCTTGTTTGTCCAGCATGTGATTTCCTCCTGCGAATAAAGTTTTTCCGTCGGCGAAGTTCGCGTCGGAGTTTCGACGAACCGCGCCAAGGTTTAAGTTGACGCAGTTTAACACAAGAAATTTTTCGCGTCAAGTCAAGGCAGGGTCGGCAACTCCGTTAAGTTCAAAAGCTTTTGCACGGTCGATACACGTTGCACATTTGCCGCAAGGTTTGTCGCCGCGTTCGTAACAACTGCGCGTCAGTTGATACGGCACGCCGAGTTTCAAACCGACTTTGACGACATCAGCTTTCGTTTGGCACAGAAACGGCGCGTTGAGCCGAATTTTTTCGTAAGTGCCGATTTTAATTGCCGCGTTCATTGCCGAAACAAACGGCGCACTGCAATCCGCGTAAGCCGTGTTGCCCTTCGTGTCGTCGGCGTGCATTCCGACAAAAATTTCAATTTCATCGTCACTCAAACCGTCCGCGAAACTTGCCGCCATTGAAATCATCAGCCCGTTGCGAAAAGGCACGTAAGTCGAAACACGCGGCGAATTATTTTTTGAAATCTGCGCGGCGTAAGAACCTTCGGCAATCGAATCGGTTGAAGTGGCAAGCAATGCCGAATTTGAACTGCGAAAAACTTCCGAGGCGTTCAATTCGTAATGCGCGACGTTATAAAATTTCGCGACTGCGCGGGCAGCTTCCAATTCGGCACTGTGACGTTGCCCGTAAAAAATCGACAGAGCCGCAACGTTTTCGGAACCGTATTCTTCGACAGCCATAGCCAGACACGTCGTCGAATCAAGCCCGCCGCTTGAAAGTACAACTGCTTTAGTCATTGTGCCACCTCGAAAACTTTCTTGACGTTGGTAAAACATTCATCGTAACTTTCGCCGGGGTGAGCCTCGTAAATTTTTTCACCGTCGACGTACATTGTCGGTACATAATAATAATCGGTGAATTTTTCTGCGCGTGACGGCTCAAGATTTTCGTCGACAATGTCAATCTCCGCCGCCGGAAAAATTTTTTTGAGTTCGTCAATCGCTTTGAACGCCGCCGCACAATACGGACAGCCTTGAATTTTAATCAGCGTAATTTTTTTCATGTGTAACCTCCGAAAAACAATTCGTAACGCGAAATGCACGGGCACGAGCGATACGCGTAGTCAATTACTCCGAATAGCGAACGAGCATCGCCCGCCGCGCAGGTGGCGAAGGCGAACTGGGGAGCGTTCGCGTTTTCTTTTGGTTACTTTTCTTTGGGCACGCGAATGTACAATCCAAGTGCAACAGATGAAAAACTCACGGTATCCTGCTAAAATGTTTGTAATTCAAAAAGGCAGGAATATACCATGAGTTACAAACATCTTAGCATAGAGGAGCGCGAAAAGCTACTGTTTCACCT
>JAFUYE010000075.1 GCA_017470715.1 Selenomonadaceae bacterium | reverse complement strand
GGAAACTCCGCCGGCTGAAAATCCGACAACCGAACAAGCCGGAACTTCTGCCAATTCAAATAACGTCAAACACATCGGACAAGGCGGTCCCGTCGGTGAACTGGAAATCACGGAAGTTTCTGAAGCTCTCGACATGTTGGAAGCACAAGTAAATTCCCGGCGCGAAAGTTTGGACGATTTTCAAAGCGAACTTAAGCAACGTCGCGAACAAATGGCAGCGGGGGCACGTGTTGCAAGCGGCTACACGCCCGGCAGCGGTTCAACGAGTTTTGTTCCGAGAAGCAGCGGCAACGTTGAATACGATTTCGCGAACGGTTTGCCGATAATTCCTGCAGCGGGCTCAATTCCGGCTCCCGGTTCATTCCCGTTCGATCCGAGTCTTGTCGGCGGCACGGGCGCGGCTGATTCGCACATCCCGTCAATCTGGCCGACAACCGGCGAAGTTACTTCGCCTTACGGACTTCGTTGGAACGGTACAGATTTCCATCCCGGCATGGACATTGCCAACGATATGGGCACGCCGATTGTCGCAACGGCTGACGGTGTTGTCGATTACGCGGGCTGGAACGCGGGCGGCTATGGCAACATGGTCGACATTGATCACGGCAACGGAATTATGACGCGCTACGGGCACGCTTCGCAAGTCGTTGTTTCCACCGGTCAGCACGTCAAACGCGGGCAACTTATCGCTTACATGGGCTCGACGGGTTTCAGCACGGGTCCGCACGTTCATTACGAAGTTCACGTAAACGGCAACCGCGTCAACCCGATTAGTTATCTGTAGGGAGATTTTGCCTTGAAAAATTTCGTCAAGCTGATTGAGCAAGTTCACGCGAAAAGATTTTCTGCCGTATTGAATGAAATTGTTACGAAAAAAATTCCCGTCGCTCTCCTGTCAATCGAGCCGATTGATAAAGCCGTTGAAAACGTTAAAAATTTTCGCGCTCAGGGGCTGAACGTCACAAATCTTTTTACGGGCGAATTTCCTTCCGACACGGGCAATCTTGAATTTAAGATTAACCATTTGAGCGACGCCGCGCAGGTTTATCCGCAACCCGAATACGTTTGGATAACGACGACAACCGAAGTAAATTTTGCGAAAAAATTTGCGGCCGGTTACAAAATAATTCTGCCTTCCGTGATAAACGGTTTGACTACAGATCAAGTGTACGAAACTTTCATGGCTCATCTTGACGACTTGCGCGAAGTTTACGAGTCATTGATTGACGAAGAGTCCAAAAAAACTTTTCGCGGCTTTTGGCTGGGGCGCATTTCAAACCAAGTCAGCGAGGTTGTCTACGCGAATACGCCGCAATATATCTGCGCGGGATTCGTTCCCGAACGCGACGCGATTGTCATTGATTGCGGTGCTTATGACGGCGGCACGGCGGTGCGATTCGCAAACACGGGTTGCAAAGTTTATGCATTTGAGCCGGGCAAAGATATGTTCGCCGTCACCCGCAAGCTTGCCGAAAAAAATAATTTCGTCGTGGAAAATTTCGGGCTCGGTTCAAACGAACATACGGCGAATTTCGATGCCAAACTGCGGGCAATATCGAATGACGCGCAACAATCCGATGACATTCCGATTAAAACACTTGACAGTTATGTCGGCGAAAAAAATTTGCCACGCGTCGATTTCATCAAAATGGACGTTGAAGGTGCCGAACTCGACATTTTAAAAGGCGCGGCAGTAACAATCGCCAAATACAAGCCGATTCTTGCTTTGAGTGCTTATCACAAGCTCGACGACTTTTGGACGCTGATGAATTTCGTCAAGTCGATTCGTCCCGATTACGAATTCGCCCTGCGCCAATACGCCACCAAGCCCGAAGATATGTCGGATTTTTTCACCAAAGAAGTCGTCAATCTTTTTGAGCTGGTCGATCTCGATGTCAGTTTGCCAAATTATGACGAATGCGTACTGTTCGCCCGCTAAGTTATCTGTAAGGAGGTCGTGCCTTGAAAAATTTTGTCAAACTCATTCGACGGATTCACGAAGAACGTTACATGAAAGTTTTAGCCAGACTTGTCAAAAATAAAATTTCCGTCGCATTCCTGTCGACAATGAAAATTTCCGACGCGATAAGTACCGTCAAAGAATTTCGCGAACAGGGCTTGAATATCACGTTGCTTATCACCACGGACACGCCCGTTGCCGAAAATGATTTTGAAATTGTCGCTTTGGACGATGCCGCAAAAATTTATCCGCAACCCGAATACATTTTGACGAACGACATAAAACAAATTGATGCACGAATTGCGTTGAAAAATTTCCCCGCGTCAAAAGTCCTCAGCCTCAACAGAGGCAACACCGAACGCGCTTACGAAAATTTCATGACGCATCTGGACGAACTGCGCGAAGTTTACGAATCACTGATTGACGAAGAGTCCAAAAAAACTTTTTGCGGTTATTGGCTCGGAAACATTTCAAATCAAATCGGCGAATTCGTTCACTCAAACTCGGCGCATTATCTGATTAACGGCTTTATTCCCGAACGCGGCGCGATTGTCATTGACGCGGGAGTTTTTGACGGCGGTACAAGCGTTGTATTCGCGCAGATGGGCTATAAAGTTTACGGCTTCGAAATTGACAGAATCACTTATGAATATGCCCGCAAGCTTGCCGAAGAAAATAATTTCGTCTTGGAACATTTGGGACTCGGCTCGTACAAACACGAAATGCGTTGTACGCCTTCGGGACGCGGCGACAATCACTTGACGGACGACGGCACGGAAACTGTTCGGGTGACGACGATTGACGCTTATGTTCGCGAAAAAAATTTGCCGCGTGTCGACTTTATCAAAACGGACATTGAAGGTGCAGAACTTGATCTTTTGCGCGGAGCTGTTACGACAATCGCCCGATTCAAACCGATTCTTGCTTTGAGCGCGTATCACAAGTGGGACGACTTTTGGACGCTGATGAATTTCGTCAAGTCGATTCGCCCCGATTACGAATTCGCGTTGCGGCACTCCTACGACACGTTTGACGACGCGCCTTCGGCTTATTCGGAAGAAATTTTTCGCACGCTGAAAACTTTTGACTTGGAACCGGATTTGCGCGGCTACGGCGAATGCGTCTTGTTCGCTCGATAACCCGTCGATAAAAAAATCATTGACAAAACATTTCGCCTTGACGTATGGTTGAGGCGAATTTTTTTTTGGGAGGTTATCGCATGAAAAAAATTTTGACGATTGACGTTGGCGGCACGTTTATAAAATTTGCCGTCATGAGCGGTACACGGACTTTTAAAATCACGACGCAGGACAAAATTCCGACGCCGAAAAAAAATCACGAAGAATTTCTCAACGCGCTTGTCGGCATTTTCAACAACTTTGACGACGTGGAAGGCATTGCCGTTTCCATGCCGGGGCTGATTGACACGGACAAAGGCGTTTGCATTTCCAGCGGCGCATTGGAGTTCAGCAACGGTCATTGTGTCGCCGAAGAACTTCAAAATATTTGTTCCGTGCCCGTCACCGTGGAAAACGACGCGAACTGTGCGGCTTTGGCGGAAGTCAAAAGCGGCAGTTTAACCGACGTGAACAATGCGTTCGTGTTGGTTTTCGGCACGGCTGTCGGCGGCGCGTTCATCTGCAACAAGGAACTTTATCGCGGTTCACATTTCTGCGCGGGCGAAGTTTCTTACACGTTGAAAAGCAGTCTTTCCGTCATGAGCGAAAAAAATTTTTACACGAACGACATAAGTGCTTCCGCCTTCCAAAAAAGTTGCGCGAAGATTTTAGGTATGCCGACCGAACAAGTCACCGGCGAAATGATTTTCGATTTGATTGACGAAAACGATGATGAAATGTTAGACGCGCTTTACAAATTTGCTCACTGCGTCGCGGTGAAAATTTTTAATCTGCAGATGTTGTTCGACCCCGAACGTTTCGCGCTCGGCGGCGGGATAAGTTCACGACAAAGTTTTATCGACGCCGTCAACGACAAAATTGATGAGCTGTCGGAGAACGCACCCGAATTTTTGCCGCGCCCGCAAGTCGTCGCCTGCAAGTATCACAACGATGCAAATTTGTTCGGCGCGCTTTATCGTTACTTGAAGAAGTGAGGCGTAACGCTTGATTAAACTTATCGGCATAGAAAAAATTTACGATTCGCCGTCCGGCAAAGTTCACGCGCTCAAAGGCATTGACTTGGAAATTGCTCGCGGTGAAATTTACGGCATTATCGGTTTGTCGGGCGCGGGAAAATCCACGCTCGTTCGCTGTATCAACATGCTTGAACGTCCCACGGTCGGAAAAGTTTTCGTCGACGGGCAAGACATGACCGCCTTAAGTGATTCGGAATTGCGGGCGGCGCGAAAAAATATCGGCATGATTTTTCAGCACTTCAACCTGTTGAGTTCCGCGACGGTCTACGACAATATTGCTTTTCCGTTGCGACTTTCAAAGACGCCCGAAGCAGAAATCGAAAAAAAAGTTCGTCCGCTTTTGGAACTGGTCGGCTTGAGCGACAAAGCCAAACAATATCCGTCACAGCTCAGCGGCGGACAGAAACAACGCGTCGGCATTGCCCGTGCGCTTGCAAGCGATCCGAAAGTTTTGTTGTGCGACGAGGCAACCAGCGCGCTTGACCCGCAGACGACGAAATCAATTTTGGATTTAATCAAAGTCATCAATAAAAAAATGTCGCTGACCGTCGTCGTAATCACGCACGAAATGCAGGTTATCAAAGAACTTTGCGACAAAGTTGCCGTTATCAGCGACGGTGTCATTGCGGAACGCGGCTCGGTGCTCGACGTGTTCACCAATCCGAAACATGACATTACCAAAGAATTTATCAGCGTGCTTTTGTCGAATCAGCTGCCCGCCGCGTTCAGAGGCAGTGACGTTTCGCAGGACAGAACGCCCGGCAGTTTGCTGTTGCTCAGATTGATTTTCTTGGGCGACCGCGCCGATGATCCCGTGCTTGCAAAAATGATTCGCACATGTCACGGTTTGGAATGCACGATGCTTTTCGGTAACTTGGACGAAATTCACGGCGTGCCCTTCGGTCGATTCATTGTCGGCTTGAGCGGTTCGGACGACGTGATTAATGACGCGTTGAAATTTCTTGACGGGCAAGATGTTCGCGTGGAGGTGATTGGTTATGTCAAACGCAATTCGATTTAAAGCGGCAATAATTTTTGTCACATTCGTGCTCATGATTCCGCAAATTGTCTTCGCGGCGGACGTGCCCGACATAAGACAAATTTCGCCAAACATTGTGCTTAAGCAGGCAATTCCCGCCGACGAAAATTCTGCAGGGTTTTACGAATACATTTGCGAAGACGACAACGCAACGCGTTACTTCAATCAATACGCTCAGTTGCTGATTGACGGCGGATTTGTGGCGATTGACGGCAAAGACCAAGGCGATGACATGATGATTTGGGGACTCGTTCACACCGACAAAAATGTTCCCGTGTTTCAATTTAAACTTGATACGCCGGTTCACGTTTTGATTGAACAAATCGGTTCGACATTTCAAATTCGGACGGCTCCGGGCATCACATACGGCAATGAATAAAATTTTTGGCAGGTGAATTTTGTTGGCTGAAATAATTCCGCTGTTGACCAAAGCACTCGGCGAAACAATTTATATGGTTATCGTGTCGATGGTTATCGCGTCGGCTGTCGGCGTACCGTTGGGCGTTTTGTTGCACACGACGGCTCGCGGGCAAATTTTGGAAAATATCGTCGTCAACCAAACCGTCGGCTCAATCGTCAATGCCGTGCGGTCAATCCCGTTTATAATTTTGATGGTTGCAATTATCCCGCTGACAAGATTATTGGTCGGCTCGGCTATCGGCACGACGGCGGCGATCGTCCCGCTGGTTATCGCGTCAATTCCGTTTATCGGGCGGCAAGTCGAAACGTCGCTTAAAGAAGTTCCCGCAGGTCTCGTCGAAGCGGCAGAGGCAATGGGCGCAACTCCCGCGCAGATTATCACGAAAGTTTTGTTGCCGGAAGCAATGCCCTCGATTGTCGCGCAGTTGACGACGGTAATTATCGCGTTGGTCGGCGAATCGGCCATGGCGGGCGCAATCGGCGGCGGCGGGCTCGGCGACTTGGCAATTCGTTACGGCTATCAGCGGTTCCGCCCCGAAGTCATGTTGGCTACGGTCGTCGTGCTGATTGTTTTGGTTCAGCTCGTGCAATTCGCGGGCAATCTGCTTGCCAAACGCCTCAACAAACGATGAGCAATTTAATTCAGTGGAATGAATATCCGTTGCGGAATGTGTTTGATATTCTGCGCGGCAAACTTAAAGTCGGCAAATCCGTTGTCCCGCGTGCCGAAAAATCCGTTGACGAAAAATTTTTGCGCTCGGATGCCGAAGTTTTCACGCCGCCCGAAGTTGTCAAATTCATGGTTGACGCGTTTGAACTCGAAAATATTTTTTGGCAAGCTCGCGTTGAATCAAAATGCCTCGAAGTTGCTTGCGGTGAGGCTCCGTTTATCACAACGCGCTACGACGCCGAATCGGGCGAAAAAATTCCCGTCGACGAACGTGTCGGAATTCTCGACAGAAAATTTCAAGCCGTGCCCGCCAACGTCGACAAAAATTTTTGGGCGAAACGTGCCGTTCAAAGCGTCTACGGTTACGAATTGCAAGCCGACAGTCTGTTAATCGCCCGCGCCAATGTTTTGCTAAGTTTTGTTGAATTCGTCGAAAAAGTTTCTGCCGACGAACTGCGCGACATTGCCGAAATTATTTCGCGAAACTTTTGGTTAATGGACGGGCTGAAACTTCCCGACGCGACTTTTTCGCTGTTCGACGACACGCCCGAAATTAAAATCGTCGATTGGTTTGACGACGAACGAGAAATTTTTTTCGGAGGTAACGTCATGAAGTTCGATTTTTTAATCAGCAACCCGCCGTATCAGGACGACACCAAAGGCGGTAACAAAAATTTTTCGTCGCCGCTGTACGATAAGTTCATGGACGCCGCGCCGAAAATTGCCGATAAATCCGTGCTTATCACGCCGGCAAGATTTTTGTTTGACGCGGGTGCAACGCCCAAAGAATTTAATCGCCGAATGCTCAACAATCCGCATTTGAAAGTTTTGGATTACGCGCCCGACGCACGAAAATATTTCCGCAACGTCGACATTGAAGGCGGAGTTGCAATTACACTTCAAGACGAGACAAAAAATTTCGGAGCGATTGGCACGTTCATTCCGTGGAACGAATTGCGCAGTGCTTCCGAAAAAGTTACAAGACGTTCAGACTTCAAGCCGCTCAGCGATATTATTTATCCGCGAACAGCTTACAGTTTAACGCCGAAAGTTCACAAAGATTTTCCAAACGCGAAACGACGGTTCAGCGCGGGCAACCAATATCAAATGTCAAGCAACGTTTTCGATTTGATGCCCGAAATTTTCTTCGACGAAAAACCTGACGACGGCAACGAATATATTCAACTTTACGGGCGACAGAACAATCAGCGCGTTTACAAATTTGTTCGCCGCGATTATGTTACCGAACACGAAAGTTTGAACAAGTGGAAAGTTTTCATTTCAAAAGCAAACGGCGCGTCGGGCAAACTTGTTGACAATGAAGCGGCACGCCTTATTAGTCCGCCTGATATTGGCGAACCGAATCAAGGTTGCACACAAACTTTTATAACGGTCGGCGCGTTCGATACTCGTGACGAAGCCGAAAATTGTTTGACTTATATCAAGTCGAAATTTGCACGCGTCATGCTTGGAATTTTGAAAGTCACGCAGGATAACACACCTGAAAAGTGGGCGAAAGTTCCGTTGCAAGATTTTTCTGCGTCGAGTGACATTGACTGGCGCGGCGACGTTGACGGGCAACTTTACCGCAAATACAACTTGAGCGACGCGGAAATTAATTTCATCGAATCGCACGTTAAAGAAATGCCGTGACGTGTTGCAAAATTTTTCGCGCCGTGATAAACTGCGAGCGTAGTTTTAGACAACTGCACATAGCAAGAGCACGGTATTCACCATGGACAAAAAGAACCCCGAGTTGGCAGACTCGGGGATTCTTCGTTTTACGGAGGCTTGCAAAAAATTTTTTCAGTGACAAGTTGACGGCTGTGCTATAATTGACAGAAATTTTTCCTGAAAGCGAGGCATAAGAATGCGCAGAGTTTTATTTACATCAGAATCAGTCACCGAAGGACACCCCGACAAAGTTGCGGACAGAATTTCCGACAGCATTTTGGACGCGATTATCGAGAAAGACCCCGAAGGTCGCGTTGCCTGCGAAACATTGGTGACGACGGGACAAGTGCACGTTGTCGGCGAAATTTCAACTCACTGCTACGTTGACATTCCGAAAATTATTCGCGGCGCGATTCAAGATATCGGCTACACGAATTCCAAATACGGCTTCGAGGCGGACACGGTCGGCGTTTTGGTTTCGTTGGACGAACAGAGCCCCGACATTGCCCAAGGCGTCAACAAATCGATTGAGGCACGCGAAGGCGATATGGCGATTGAAGACGCGATTGGTGCCGGAGATCAAGGCATGATGTTCGGTTACGCGACGAACGAGACGCCCGAATTTATGCCGTTGCCGATTTCGCTTGCGCACAAGTTGGCACGTCGTCTGACCGAAGTCCGCAAAGTCACGCATGAAGTTGATTATTTGCGTCCCGACGGAAAAACTCAAGTCACCGTTGCTTACGAAAACGGCAAGGCTGTCGCGGTCGATACGATTGTCATTTCGACGCAACACAACCCCGAAGTTTCGCTCGAACAAATTCGGCGCGACATGATTGAATACGTCATCAAACCGATTGTGCCGGCAGAATTGTTTTCGGACGCGACAAAAATTTTCGTGAACCCGACGGGCAAATTCGTTATCGGCGGCCCCCAAGGCGATTCGGGCTTGACGGGCAGAAAAATTATCGTTGACACATACGGCGGCTGGGCACGTCACGGCGGCGGCGCGTTCAGCGGCAAAGACCCCACGAAGGTTGACCGTTCGGCGAGTTACGCGGCTCGTTACGTTGCGAAAAATATCGTTGCGGCAGGTTTGGCGGACGAATGCGAAATTCAGTTGGCATATGCAATCGGCGTTGCTTATCCCGTGAGCGTTCGCGTTGACAGTCACGGCACGGCGAAAGTCGACGAAGAAGTTATCGAACGGCTCGTTAAAGAGAATTTTGACTTGCGTCCTGCGGGAATTATCAAGATGCTTGACTTGCGTCGCCCGATTTACAAGCAGACTGCGGCTTACGGACACTTCGGCAGAACCGACGTTGATTTGCCGTGGGAACGCACCGACAAAGTCGAAATTCTTCGCAAAGCAGCAGGAATTTAAAATCAATTAGGAGTTAGGAGTTAGGAATTGAATTCGCAACCGTAATCATTCCTAATTCCTAATTCCTAATTCCTAATTCCTAATTGCTTTTCGGAGTGGTCGAATGAAATTTCAAACAATCGAGTATTTTTTCCGCGAAGTCATTTTTTCGATGATTCGCAACCGCCTGATGACTTTCGCGTCAATCGGGACGGTCGCCGTGTCGCTGTTCGTGCTCGGAGTTTTTCTCGTGCTGGTAATGAATATGTCTAAAATGGCGTCGAGTCTTGAAAGTCAAGTACAAATTTCTGTTTACATCAACGACAACTTGTCCGAAGAAAATCGCGCCGAAATCGAACGCATGACGAAATCTTTAAAAAATGTTTCGTCGGTCGAGTACGTGCCGCGTGAAAAAGCAATGCAAATTTTCCGCGAACGTCTCGGCGAAAATCAAAAAATTTTGGACGCGCTCGGCGAATCAAATCCGTTGCCGAATTCGTTTTTGGTGACGGTTACCAATGCGGACGACGTGAAAAAAACTGCGGCGGCAATTTCGGATTTATACGGCGTCGAGGAAGTTAAATACGGGCAGGACGTTGCCGCGAATTTGTTTGAGCTGACGCACCTGATGAGATTTTTTGGCGTTATTCTGGTAATTCTTTTGCTCGGCGCGACAATTTTTATCATATCAAACACGATTCGATTGACGGTTTTCGCCCGTCGCAAAGAAATTGCAATCATGAAATACGTCGGCGCAACGGATTGGTTTATTCGCTGGCCGTTCATTTTGGAAGGTGTCGGACTCGGCATAATCGGCGGCAGTGTGAGCGCGTTGGCATTACGCAGTTTTTATTCGGCGATGGTCACGAAAATTTACGAAACGTTGACTTTTTTCCCGATGGTTGAGCAGTATCCGTTCATGAATTATTTGACGGTGACATTAATCTGCGCGGGAATTTTAATCGGTATTTTGGGCAGTACGGTTTCGCTGAAACGTTTTATGGAGGTTTGAACTGCAATTAGGAATGAGGAATTAGGAATGAGGAATTTTTTCGTGGCGTGTGCGGCAACGATAATTTTTTTGACAAGCCCGCCCGTTTTTGCCGACGACGAAGAGATTCAGCAACTCGAAGACGAAAAAGCAACTTACGAACAGGCGGCCGAAAAAGCTCGTGCGGCGTCCGAATTGATTCAAGTCAAAATTGATTCGGTTTCGGAATTCAAACGGCAACTCGATGCGGAAGCTGACGAGGCGACGGCGGTTTACGAACAACGTCAAGCGGCTCTCGACGAAACAATTTCCCGCATCGGCGAAAACGAAAACAAACTTGTCGAAGTCACCGAAGAATTAAATTCCAAACACGGCGTACTTGAAAAACGCGTGCGCGATATTTATATCAACGGGCAAATTTCATATCTGGATGTTTTATTCGGCGCGCAAGATTTCGGAGATTTTTTGACGCGAATGGATTTACTTAAACGCGTCATGATTCGCGACGCTGAACTTGTGGCTGACGTTTTGAAGTATCGCAACGAAATTGTCGAAGTCGGCAAACAACTTGAAGCGGACAGACGAATTCAGGAAGAACTTGCCGCCAAAGCCGAAGCCGCCAAAGATATTCAGCTCGAAAAGGTTGCCAAACAGCAGGCACTTATCGATTTGATGCAGAACGACAAGGAAGTTTACGACCGCCAATATGATGAAATGATGGCGTCGTCGAAAGAAGTCGGGCGTTTAATTCAGGAAAGCAAATATCGTGCGCAGGCCGAGGCGGAGGCTCAACGTCGACAAGCGGAAATGGAAGCTCAACGACAAGCAGCGGCAGAATCCGGCAACATTACACTTGTCGAAGGTGACGACGAAAATTATGTTATGCCTGCGACGGGCGGCGGCGGAATGATTTGGCCAATTTCCGGTCCGATAACCAGCGAATTCGGTTGGCGCACGCATCCGATTTTCGGCAACGCAAGATTTCACAGCGGACTTGACATCGGCGGCGATTACGGAATGCCGATTCACGCGGCACAAAGCGGCGTCGTCATTGAAGCAAGTTGGCTCGGCGGCTACGGCAACGCGGTCATGATTGATCACGGCGGCGGTATCGTCACGCTTTACGGTCACAACGAAAGTTTTGCGGTCAGTGTCGGGCAACAGGTCAATCAAGGCGACGTTATCGCTTACTGCGGCTCAACGGGCAACTCGACGGGTCCGCACTGTCATTTTGAAGTTCGTTTGGGCGGTGAACCCGTCAGCCCGTGGGACTATCTGTAATTAGGAATTAGGAATTAGGAATTAGGAATTAGGAATTGTTACGACGCGCAATGTCAAAAAAAATTCTGCGGCGTCAAACGAAAATAAAAAATCCCCCGCGACTTGCAGGGGAATTTTTTTATGCCTTGAGCTTGCCGACAAGTTCCGAAATATTTTTCATCTTGTGTCGCCGCAAATATTTTTCCAAGTCGTCCGCGATTTTCATTGTGATTGACGGGTTGGCAAAATTCGCCGTGCCGATAGCGACAGCCGACGCGCCCGCCAAGAAAAATTCAACGGCGTCACGTGCCGAACGAATTCCGCCCATGCCGATAATCGGGATTTTGATAACCTGCGCGGTCTGCCAAACCATACGAAGTGCCACCGGTTTAATCGCGCCGCCCGACAATCCGCCGGTGATGTTGCCGAGAGTCGGTCGCCACGTGTCGATATTAATTTCCATGCCCATGAGCGTGTTAATCAGCGATAAAGCGTCCGCGCCCGCCGATTCGCAAGCCAGAGCAATTTTCGTAATGTCGGTGACGTTCGGGCTGAGCTTGACGATAACGGGCTTGCTTGTAGATTTTTTCGCCGCGTCGGTGACTTTGGCAGCCTGCGTTTCGTCCGTGCCGAAAATAATTCCGCCGTCTTTTACGTTCGGGCAAGAAATGTTCAGTTCAATCGCCGCGACGCCTTCAACGTCCAAAAGTTTGGCAAGTTCGCCGTAATCCTCGACGCTTGAGCCGCTGATATTGACGACGACATTCATGCGGTCTTTGATTCGCGGCAGGATTTTCGTCAAAAAAGTTTCGACGCCGGGATTTTCCAAGCCGATTGAATTCAGCATACCCGCAGGTGTTTCGGTGATTCGCACGCCGTCATTTCCGCGACGGGGCTTTAAAGTTGTGCATTTGACCATGACGCCGCCGAGACGTTTAAGGTCGACGAAATCCGAAAATTCTTCGCCGAAACCGAAAGTGCCCGACGCGGCAAAAATCGGCGTGTTGAGTTTCAGTCCGCAAAGCTGAGTTTGCAAAAATTCACTTGCCGAAGAATTTTCACGCGGAAAATTTTTGCCGTAAAGCTTGTCGATTTTGCAAACGAACTCGAACAGATTTTGCAGACAGCGCGCCGCTTCGTCGGAAGTGAATTCTTTTTGGTTGTGAATTGCCGCGTTGCCCGCCGTCCTGCAACGGTGAAGTTTGTCCACAATGTCCTTGCCGAATTTTTTCACGAACGCCGGATTTGAAATCAAGTCGAACAAATTATCTGTGTCGGCAGAAAGATTTTTGTCGTTGGCGTAAACCCATTTAATCGCCGCGTCGACGGCAGTGCGCACGAGTTTGACGCACGAATCACACGAGCCGCGAAAAGCTTTTTCGGCGTCGAAACAATCTTTGGCGAAAAATTTGTATTCGGGCTTGTCGAGCAGGAACGAAAATTTATTCATGCGCCGTCACCTCCGAAAACTTTTCGGGCGTCGAAAACGGGACCGTCTTTGCAAACTTTTTTTCGTCCGTCGACAGTATCAATCGAACAGCTTAAACACGCGCCGAGTCCGCACGCCATACGTTTTTCAAAGGAAACTTCGCACGGCAAATTTTTTTCTGTAGCAATTTTGGTGACATTGCGCATCATAATTTCGGGACCGCAAGTCAAAATCGCCGAATAATTTTTCCGCGACAAAATTTCGGGCAAAGCGTCCGTAACAAAGCCGTATTTGCCGATTGAGCCGTCGTCCGTCGTGATAAAAATTTCTTCGACGTTGGGACGAAATTCCGTGTACCAAAATTTGACTTCGCCGACATTTCGTCCGCCCATCAAGACATCGGCAGAAAAATTTTCAGCCGCACAAAGTAACGGAGCAAGTCCCATGCCGCCGCCGACCAAAAGAATTTTTCCGTTGCGGGGAGTGAAACCGTTGCCGAGTGCTCCCAAAATGTCCAGTCGTTCGCCCGTGCGCCGTGTCGATAAAATTTCGGTACCGTGCCCGACGACGCGATAAAAAATTTTCACATGCCCGTTTGCAGTCGACGCAATGCCCAACGGTCTGCGCAGTGTGAACGCGTCCGAAATTTTCACTTGAACGAATTGACCCGCGTGCGAAATTTCGGCAAGTTCGGGCGCGTCGACAGTCATGCGGAAAATTTTTTCGGCAACTTGTTCGTTCGCCAAAATTTCTGCGTCAAAAGTTTTAATCATCAGCTTGCCGCCTTCTTTTTCGGTCGTGGATTGACGCGCTTGAATTTTTTCAGTTGTTCGGGCGTCTGCGGCGGGCAATCTTCGTCGAAAACAATCGGGCGGTCTTTCAAAGCACGAAGTTCTTCGCGTTCTTCTTCAGTCAAAGGTTGACCTTTACGCAAAATATAAGTCACCGTCGCCATAATACCACTCCTTTTCTATTGGTGAGGCTTCACGAGCAGAAATCAATCGTATTTTTTCTCCGCGCTCCGTGTAGACAACAAACAAAATATTTTCGACTTTGCCGATAACCTGCCAGCGTTCTTCATCTTGCGAATGTTCGTCATCACGGCTTTCGATGCGGTCTTCGTCTTCAAAAACTCGTGTTGCCAATTTAAATCCGATACCGTGTTTGATTTTGTTTCGTTTAGCTTTTTCGCTGTCCCACTCGAAAACCATTTCACCGGATTGAAATTCAACGTTGTTCATTGTTCAGCTTGCCGCCTTTTTTTCGGTCGAGGATTGACACGCTTGAATTTTTTGCGTTGTTCGGGCGTCTGCGGCGGGCAATCTTCGTCGAAAACAATCGGGCGGTCTTTGAGCGCACGAAGTTCCTCTTCCTGTTCGGGCGTCAACGGTGCATTGAGGTCAATAACTTTCGTCACCAGCATAATAGTCGCTCCTTTCTGTCGGTGTAGCTTGTCTGGCTGAAATTAATCTTGTGGCTTCACCGCGCTCCGTGTACACAACGAAAAGAATTTCGTTAACCTTGACCGATTGTTATCCAACGGTCTTCGTCGTGCGAATGCTCGTCGTCAAAGCGTTCAATTCGATTTTCATCAGCAAAAACCAACGCCGCCGTATCAAAAGTAATGCCGTGCTTTTGGCGGTTAATTTCGGCTTTGTTACTGTCCCATTGAAAAGTTTGATTATTGATTGTTTTTTCAACGTTGCTCATTTTTCAGCTCGCCGCCTGTTTTTTCGGTCGAGGATTGACACGCTTGAATTTTTTGAGTTGTTCGGGGGTTTGCGGCGGGCAATCTTCGTCGAAAACAATATCATCATCGGTCATTTTTGACAGTTCGTCAAGTTCTGCTTCTTGTTCGGGGGTCAGAGGTGCGCCCACATCAATCCATTTGTAAACCATCATAGTAATCGCTCCTTTCTTGAGTTGTTGCTCGTCTTGCCGAAATCAGTCTTGTGACATTGACATTATCTGCGTTAACGCGCTCGGTATAAACGACGAAAAGAATTTCTTTGACGCGTCCGATAGTTATCCAACGATCTTCGTCAACGGAATGAATGTCGTCGTAACGTTCGATTCGATTTTCATCTGCGAAAACTTGAGCCGCCGTGTTAAAAGTAATGCGATGTTTTTGTCTGTTAATCTCGGCTTTTTCATCGTCCCAACCGAAGAGCTGATTATTGATGATTCTTTCAACGTTGCTCATGCCAGAGCGTCACCGCCGCCGACGTAATCTTGTATCGCCAGCGAATAAACTAACCTCCTATCGCGCATGAAAGTCAAAACGCGCATGACTTCCCACGCGGTATCAAGGCTTGTGAAACACGGCACGCCCAATTCGACGGTGGCACGACGAATTCTGAATCCGTCTTTGGCGACATGTTTGCCGGGAGCTTGAGTATTAACGACCATGTGAATCTTGCCGAGCTTAATCATTTGGATTATGTCGGAACTGCGTTGGTGAACTTTGCCGACGACTTCCGCGTTAATTCCGATTGACTGCAAAGCTTTTGCGGTGCCTTCCGTAGCGACAATTTTAAAGCCAAGTTCGGAAAATGCTTTGGCAAGCTGTTTCATTTCCTCTTTGTCTTTGTCGGCTACGGTGAACAGAATGCAACCGTTTTTCGGAATGTTGATACCCGCGCCGGTAATTGCCTTGTAAAGTGCACGAGCGTAGTGATAATCGATGCCCATGACTTCGCCCGTCGACTTCATTTCGGGTCCGAGTGAAATGTCAACGTCCTGCATCTTCGCGAACGAAAACACGGGAGCTTTCACCGCGACATAAGGTTTCGGCTCAACCAAACCCGAATAGTAACCCATTTCGCGCAGAGTTTTGCCGAGTGCCGCACGCGTCGCAACGTTGACCATTTTAATATCGGTGACTTTGCTCAGGAAAGGAACCGTGCGACTTGAACGCGGATTGACTTCGATAACGTAAACTTTTCCGTCCGCAACGACGTATTGAATGTTCAGCAAGCCTTTGACGTTCAACGCAAGTGCCATGCGTTTCGTGTAGTCGGTTATCGTGTAAATCGTTTTCGACGGCAGAGTTTGCGGCGGATAAACGGCGATTGAATCACCGCTGTGAACGCCTGCCCGTTCGACGTGTTCCATAATGCCGGGAATAACAACGTCGACACCGTCCGAAATTGCGTCAACTTCAACCTCGGTGCCTTGCATGTATCTATCGACAAGTACGGGGTGATCGGGCGTGACTTTGACGGCGCGGCTCATGTAGTCGCGAAGTTCTTCTTCGTTGTAGACGATTTCCATTGCACGACCGCCCAAAACGTAACTGGGACGAACCATGACGGGATAACCAATTTCCGCCGCGCCGGTGATTGCGTCGTCCAAATTCGTGACGGAAATTCCACGGGGTCGCGGAATATTTAATTCGGTCAACATTTCGTCGAAACGTTCGCGGTCTTCTGCGCGGTCAATGTCGTCGACGCTTGTGCCGAAAATTTTTACGCCCGCTTCAGCCAAACTTGCCGAAAGATTAATCGCGGTTTGTCCGCCGAATTGGACGATAACACCTTCGGGTTTTTCCTTGTCGACGATATTCAAAACGTCTTCCGTCGTGAGCGGCTCGAAATAAAGTTTGTCGGAAATGTCGAAGTCCGTCGAAACTGTTTCGGGATTGTTGTTGATGATAATCGCTTCGATGCCGGCTTCGCGCAATGCCCAAACCGAATGCACGGAACAATAATCGAACTCGACGCCTTGCCCGATACGAATCGGACCGGAGCCAAGCACGATGATTTTGCGTTTGTTGCTCACGGTGACTTCGTCAACTTCGCCGTGATATGTCGAATAGTAGTAGGGCGTCATTGCCTCGAATTCCGCCGCGCAGGTGTCAACCATCTTGTACACGGGCAAAATTTTATTCTGCTTGCGAAGAGCGCGAACGTCGCGAAGTTTCGTCCCCGTCAATTCCGAAACGGATTTATCGGACAGCCCGATATATTTCGCTTCGCGCAAAAGTTTCGGATTCAATTCGGTTTTCTTCAGGCGAACTTCAACGTCGGTAATGTTTTTGATTTTGTCGATAAACCAGCGGTCAATCTTCGTGATGTCGGCAATTTCTTGCGGCGTCGCGATATTTCTGCGCAAGGCTTCGGCAATCAAAAAGATTCGTTCGTCGTTGATTCGGTTCAGGCGACTTTTAACTTTTTCGTCGTCCCAATCGTCCATTTTGTCCATGTGCAGACGATTTACGCCGATTTCAAGACTGCGAACGGCTTTTAAAATTGCGCCCTCGAACGTGCGATCAAGGCTCATGACTTCGCCCGTGGCTTTCATCTGCGTGCCCAAAGTTTTATCGGCGTAAACAAATTTGTCGAACGGCCAGCGCGGGAATTTGACGACGATATAGTCAACCGACGGCTCGAAACAAGCTTTGGTTTTCTTCGTGACGGCGTTGACAATTTCGTCAAGCTGATAGCCGATAGCGATTTTTACGCTGACTTTTGCAATGGGATAGCCCGTCGCCTTCGACGCAAGTGCTGAACTTCTGCTGACA
This sequence comes from Selenomonadaceae bacterium, assembly GCA_017470715.1. Lineage (GTDB taxonomy): Bacteria > Bacillota > Negativicutes > Selenomonadales > Selenomonadaceae > Quinella. Next base: position 1,239 of record JAFUYE010000075.1, on the reverse strand, counting down.
CGCGGATTGACTTCGATGACGTAATAACTGTCGCTGTTCGGGTCAAGCGCGAATTGGATATTGCAACCGCCCTCGATTTTGAGCGCACGAATAATTTTCAAGCTTGCCGAACGCAAAAGCTGATATTCATGGTCGTTGAGCGTTTGTGTCGGAGCAACGACGATTGAATCGCCCGTGTGCACGCCGACGGGGTCGAAATTTTCCATTGAGCAAATTGTTATGCAAGTGTCGTTGGCGTCGCGCATAACTTCATACTCGATTTCTTTCCAGCCGGCGATTGAACGTTCAATCAGCACTTGCCCAATCATCGAATATTTCAGCCCGCGCAGGGTCGTTTCGATAAGTTCTTCTTCGTTGTTGACGATACCGCCGCCCGTGCCGCCGAGCGTGTAAGCCGGTCGAACAATCAGCGGATAACCGATTTCGTTCGCGAAGTCAACCGCGCTGTGAATATCTTCGACGATTGTGGATTCGGGTATCGGTTCGCCGATTTGCTCCATTGTTTCCTTGAACATTTCGCGATCTTCTGCGCGTTTAATCGCTTCAAGTGACGTGCCCAAAAGTTCGACGTTGTATTTTTCCAGTGCGCCGCTTTCGGCAAGTTGCACGGCAAGATTCAAGCCCGCTTGTCCACCGAGTGTCGCAAGTAAACCGTCGGGACGTTCTTTTTCGATTATCGCCGTCAAAAATTCCACGGTCAACGGCTCAATGTAAACACGGTCGGCAATGTTTGCGTCGGTCATAATCGTTGCGGGATTGGAATTGACGAGGACAACTTCGAGCCCTTCCTCTTTGAGCGAACGACAAGCCTGCGAGCCCGCGTAGTCGAATTCCGCCGCCTGCCCGATAACAATCGGACCGGAACCGATAACGATTATTTTGTTGAGATTTTTTTTCTTAGGCAAAGTCAAGCCCCCTTGAATGCAATTAGGAATTTGGAATTAGGAATGTGGAATTTATTTTCGTGTGACGCCGAGTAAAAATTTATCGCGGATAATCCTGCGCCAATTTGCAATACGGCTTGCACGCGTCGAACATTTTCTGATAGATTTCGCGACGGTTGACCTCTTGCGGCGTTTGACCGGAATTCGATTGCTTAACGTACCAAATGTTATCGACGAAAGAAAACGTTTGCCGATGCGTGTCGCTGAGTTTGCCGTTCATGACAAGTTTCAAAGATACTTCAAAAGTTTTGTTGGCGAAATCTTCGGCAATGTTTTCCGATTCAATGTACCACTC
>JAFUYE010000074.1 GCA_017470715.1 Selenomonadaceae bacterium | reverse complement strand
TACAAGCACGGCAAAATCGATTGGCTTGAATCGAACAACGAATACTGGCTTGAGCAGGACGCGAAACTTCGCACGGACTTTCATATCACGACGGGCGAGCAGTTTGAAAATATCGGGCGCATCAAAAACAAGTCGGCGATGAAAAAATATTACGCTCAAGCGGGCGTTCCGACGGCGCGACTGCACAAAGTCACGACGATTGACGCGGCGAAAAAATTTATTGCCGAGGTCGGTTATCCCGTTATCGTCAAGCCCGATGTCGGAGTCGGCGCAACCGATACCGTCAAGCTTAATGACGACGACGATTTAAAAAATTTTTTCGCGAATCAAATCGAAGTGCCGCACGTCATGGAAGAATTTATCACGGGCGACATTTGTTCCTACGACGCGATTTTAAACAGCAATTCGGAGCCGATATTTGAATCAATGACGGTGTGGCCGCCGTCGATTATGGACATTGTTTTAAATCAACTGGACTTGTCGTATTACACGGCAGCTCACGTGCCCGAAAAACTTTGCGAACTCGGACGTGCAACGGCAAAATCTTTCGGCGTGAAAAGTCGCTTTGTTCATTTTGAATTTTTCCGATTGACGCAGGCGAAAAAAAATCTCGGCGAAGTCGGCGATTTTGTCGGGCTTGAAGTCAACATGCGCCCTGCCGGAGGCTACACGCCCGACATGATGAATTTTGCTCACTCGACGGACGTTTATCAAATTTGGGCGGACATGGTCACCGACGACGAACGAAAACTTTCCGACGCCGACAAACATTTTTGTTGCGTCTACGCTTCACGCCGCGATTGTCACAGTTATAAAAATTCGCACGAAGAAATTTTGACGCGTTACGGCGATAAAATTGTCATGTGCGAACGAATGCCCGAAATGATGGTTCCGCAAATGGGCAACCAAATGTACACGGCGAAAGTTGCCGACGTTGCGGCTGTCGAAGAATTTATCCGTTTCGTGCAGGAAATGGACGGTGATTGATTTGCGGACACGGCAACTGACTTTGACGGCGGTAATGTCGGCTCTTGTGTTCACGGCAACGTTCGTTCCGAAAATTCCAATTCCGTTGGGTTACGCGCATTTGGGCGACGCGGCAATTTTTCTGGCGATAATGTTCGGCGGACGGCGAGTCGGAATTTTAAGCGGCGTAATCGGTTCGGCATTGGCAGATTTTTTAAGCGGCTTTCCGATTTGGATTGTCCCGACGATTTTCATCAAGGCGGCAATGGCTGAAACTTTTTGGCGACTGCGCGGGAAAAATTTTTTGTTCGCGTTGATAATTTCGTCGCTGATTATGACGGCGGGTTACACATTAACGGGCGCAATTCTCTACGACAGCTTGAGTGCGGGACTTGCGTCGACGCCGGGGCTTTTGCTCAAGTCGGCGGTAAATATTTTCGTCGCGGTAATTTTAAGCGTTGCCATAAAAAATCGAGGTGGTGTCAGTGAAAAAAATTAAGTCGGGCGCAATTCCCGATGAAGTGCTGGACTTCGCGCTTGACGAAATGCAAAAAATTTTGAGCGGCGAAGTTATCTTCGTGGCGCAGGACGGGCGATTGATGCAGGTTGAAGTTACGCAACGGCGACGACTTGCCGATTGGTCGGAAAAACTTTCGGCGTGGAGCGAAGACATGCGAATAAATCTGCGCGAAAAAATTACGCGGGAATTTTCAACTTTGCTTTACGGACGACTTGTTATCAAAATTCAAAAAGGTCGCGTCACACAAATGGAACGCACGGTTCAAAGCCGCTTCACGGGCTTGGACGGCGAAGGCATTTAAAAGCAATTAGGAGTTAGGAATTAGGAATTAGGAATTATTTCGGAGGTCTCAACAATGGCAAAAATCATCAATCACTTTCAGGAACTCATCGGCAACACGCCGCTTTTCCGCTTGAACAATTTCGAGCGCAAAAATAATTTGTCCGCGCAGATTCTCGCGAAGTTGGAGTATTTCAACCCCGCCGGAAGTGTCAAAGACAGAATCGCTTGGGCAATGATCGACAAAGCCGAACGCGAAGGCAAGCTCAACGAAAATTCCGTGATTATCGAGCCGACTTCGGGCAATACGGGCGTCGGACTTGCGGCGGTTGCGGCGGCACGCGGTTACAAAATTATTATCGCAATGCCCGAAACCATGAGCATTGAGCGCAGAAAAATTCTTCAAGCTTACGGCGCGGAATTGGTTTTGACGGCGGGCAGTGCCGGCATGAAAGGCGCGATTGCCAAAGCCAAAGAACTTGCCGAACAAATTCCGAACAGTTTCATTCCCGGGCAATTCACCAATCCCGCAAATCCCGAATGCCACAAGCTGACGACTGCACGCGAAATTTGGGACGCGACGGACGGCAAAGTTGATATTTTCGTTGCGGGCGTCGGCACGGGCGGAACTCTGTCGGGTGTCGGCGAATTTCTCAAGTCTCAAAATCCCGCGATAAAAGTTGTTGCCGTCGAGCCGGATTCGTCACCCGTTTTGAGCGAAGGCAAGGCCGGTTCACATAAAATTCAAGGCATCGGCGCGGGCTTCGTCCCCGACACGCTCAACACAAAAATTTACGACGAAATTTTCCGCGTGACCAACGACGAGGCTTACGACACGGCTAAAGAAATTGCACGTGCCGAAGGTTTGCTTGTCGGAATTTCTTCGGGCGCGTCGGCTTTCGCGGCAAAAAAAATTGCCGAAAAAAATTCGGGCAAAACAATCGTCGTTTTGTTGCCCGACACCGGCGAAAGATATTTGTCGGCTTTGAATTTCGGCGAAAAATAAAATTGCATACCTTACCACTGCCAACAAAAAATATCCCCGTTCAATCGAGCGGGGACTTTTTTTATCGTGCGGCAACTTGTCCGCTGAAAAATTTTCAGTAATTCGTCGCGGTAATTTCAAAGAAACTCTGCGGGTGATTGCAGACGGGGCAAACGTCGGGCGCGTTCGTGCCGATAACCAGATGTCCGCAATTTCTGCATTCCCAAACTTGAACGCCGGCTTTTTTGAAAACTTCGCGGGCTTCGACGTTATCGCAAAAAAATCTCCGCCGATTTTCGACGGGGACT
>JAFUYE010000073.1 GCA_017470715.1 Selenomonadaceae bacterium | reverse complement strand
AATCGTCAATTTAAGTTTTTGTGTTCAACTTTTCTTTGCTTGTCCAAAGACCCGCTTAAAAAGCGGGGGAACAGTTAGGTTGACCGATTCGCCAAATAAGCGATAACGCAAAACAAGTTGGATGCAACGTCACGTTGCCAAAAAGAAAAGACCCCTCGCGGGGCGGATACGTTGTCGCTATTCGGAGTAATTGGCTACGCGTGCCGTGTGTGCCCGTGCATTTCACATCACGTGAAATACCACGGGCGGCCGTCATCCGTGACGACCGGAGTTTCGCATGACTGATTGTTTTTCAGTAACCGAACAATCTGTCCAAAAAGCCGCGCCAACCTCTGGACACGGGCGACATTTTTTCGCCGCTCAACAAACTTCGTGCAATTTCAAACACGCAACGCGACGCGGGCGATTCGCTGTTGACGATAACGAACGGTTCTTGACGGTGCACGGATTCGCGAACGTTTTTGTCTTCGTAAATGTAACCGAGAGTTTCAACCGTCAGCTCCAAAAATTTTTTCGTCGTTTGGTTAATTTTTTCGGCAACGTCTTCGCATTCCTCTTCGTCCCGAATTCGGTTGACGATAAGTCTGATATTTCGCCGCTCCGTGTAAGTCGTGTATGCTTTAATGACCGCGTAAGCGTCGGCAAGCGAAGTCGGTTCGGGCGTGGTGACGAGCAAAACTTCTTCCGCCGCCAAAACAAATTCGATGACGTTGCGATTCAAGCCCGCGCCCGTGTCGATTAAAATTATGTCTGCAAGTTCCGAACAGCGACCAAGTTTTTTGTGAAGTTTTTTCTGTTCGTTGCGATTCAAATTCAACGCCGCTTCAATGCCCGCGACGCCCGAAATATATTTCACGCCCGCCACGCCGTTTTCGACAACGTCCTCGAGCGTAACTTCGTCGTCCAAAAGTTCAATCAAGCTGCGATTCGTCACCGAGCCCATCAAAAGATTGACGTTTGCCATGCCGATATCTGCGTCGATTAACATGACACGTTTGCCCGAAAGTTGCAGAGCGACCGCAAGATTGACGGCCAGATTCGTTTTGCCGACACCGCCTTTGCCGCTGGTGATTGCGATAACGCGTGTGTCCTCCGCCACGCCGAAATAAAGTTCGCCAATCTCACGTTCCCGGGCTTCCTCTTCGGCGCGTTCTTCAACCAAATTTCTCAGCCTTGATGCTTGGTCAGACATTTCAGATCCCTCGTAACTCTTCGACTTTCTTGAGCAAGAGATTCGCCAAAATATCGGAACTTGCCCGTTCAATGTCGTCGGGGACACTTTGCCCCGTGGTCAAATACGACAGCGAATATTTGTTGTCGCGCAAAAGATTTATAATCATTCCGAGAGAGCCCGTCTCGTCGATTTTCGTAAAAATAATTCTGTCGGGTTCGACTTTGGAAAATTTATTCATTATTTGGCGGGCGTCGGTGAATTTTGTCGTCGCGCTGATAACCAGATGTTTTTCGATTCGCGAATTGACGCGCAGAAATTCTTCCAGTTCGCGCATTTGATATTCGTTGTGCTGACTGCGTCCCGCCGTGTCAATTAAAATAAGTTCTTTATCGCGGTGCCGTTCCAATGCCGAAGAAAGTTCCGAGGGACTGTAGACGATTTCAAGCGGCAATTCCAAAATGTCCGAATAAGTTTTAAGCTGTTCGACGGCGGAAATTCTGTAAGTATCGGCAGTTATCAAGGCGACGTTTGTTTTTTGTTCGAGGACGAATTTCGCGGCGATTTTTGCCAACGTCGTAGTTTTTCCAACGCCCGTGGTGCCCAAAAGTGCGGCAATTCTCACGCCGTGACGATTGAGTTTTACTCCGTCGGAAAATTTTATGTGTTCGTTCAGATAATTAATTAAAGTTGCTTTTGCGGTCGGCGCGTGGATGTCGACGAGCGTATCACCGGCGTTGGCTTGTGTTGCCATTTCCGTCAAAATTTCTTCGTCGACTTCTTGAAGTTTCAAAGCTTCGTGCAGGGAAATGTTGCCTTTTTTCGGTTCGCGTCCCAAAACTTCGGCGAGCAAGGCTTTCATGTGCGCGATTTCGTCTTCAAGGCGTTTGATTTTGTCTTCGCTCTGCGGGTCGGTCGGTTGTGCTCGATTTTGAGTTTGAACTTGCGCGTTTGCCCGTGCTTGTGCCTGTGCCTGTGCTTGAAGTGCTGCCTGTTGAGCTTGAGCCGCCGCTTCTTGTTGAAGTCGCAACTGTTCGGTTGCTTGAGCTTGAGCCTGCGCGTTTGCCTGTGCTTGCGCGAGTGCCGCCTGTTGCATCATTTGCATTTGATTGAACTGCGCCAAAATCATCGCTTGAGTCTGCGCGAGTTGTTCGGGCGTGACGCCTTGCGGTTGTTGCGGTTGTTCTTTAACCGATTCAGGTTGCTCAGCGGTCGACGGAATTTTTTCGACGGGCTCAGTTTCCGTGACGGGTTGCGAAATTTTTTCGACGGGTTCAGTTTCCGTGACGGGTTGCGAAATTTCTTCGACAGGTTCAGTTTTCGTGACGGGTTGCGAAATTTCTTCGACGGGTTCAGTTTTCGTGACGGGTTGCGGAATTTCTTCGACGGGTTGAGTTTCCGTGACGGGTTGCGAAATTTCTTCGACGGGTT
>JAFUYE010000072.1 GCA_017470715.1 Selenomonadaceae bacterium | reverse complement strand
TTGAAGTCGTCGCGGATTTCGTTGACGATTTTGTCGCGGGCTTAGTTGAAGTCGTCGCGGATTTCGTTGACGATTTTGTCGCGGGCTTAGTTGAAGTCGTCGCGGATTTCGTTGACGATTTAGTTGCGGGCTTAATTTTTTTGACGACGGTTTGAACGGCAAGCGTTGCCCCGAACTTCACGGACTTGACGACGAGTTTTGCATTCGCTTTCGCCAAATCTGGCACGGTGTCGCTCAAGTCGGCTTGTTTGGAACGGTTGCAATGTTTGCACAAGCCCTGCAGATTAAACAGCGCGTCTGCACCGCCGTATTTTTGCGGGATGATGTGGTCAACGTCCATGTCCGCCTTGCGAACTTTTTTGCCGCATTTCGCGCAGGTGTACCAGCCGTGATCCGACGGATTGTGTTTAAACCATTCTTCGCGATAGTTGCCCAAAAGTTATCAGCTCCCGTCCGAAAAATTTTCGAGTGTCGCAAAAATAATTTCGCTGTCGAAACCGCGTCCCGAAAGAAATTGCCACGCCTTCGCACGAAAATTTTTATCGTCGACCGTCTTAAATTTTTTCGTCAACGCCAAAGTCGCTGCCTGCAATTCGTGTTCGTCGCTGTCGGCGGGGATTAATTGTTCGATAAAATCTTTGTCAAAGCCGCGCTGAATCAGTTTCGCGACAATCTGCCGCACGCTCAGTTTGCCTTCCGCGTAAAAATTTTCAAACTGTTGTCGGCAAAGTTCCGCGTCGTCCAAATAATTGTGTTGCTTAAGTTTGTCAATCGTCGCGTCGACTTCCGCCGAATCATATTTTCGCGCCAAAAGTTTACGTTTGAGTTCAGCCTCGCTGTGTTCACGATAAGCCAGCAACTCCGTAGCTTTCATGAGCGCAGTTTTTTTAATCTTCATCGTCGACAAAATTTTCCTCTTCTTCGTCGAAAGTTTCGGATTCGGATTTAATCGGCGTGGTTGACTGCATGACCGCTTCGCGCAGTTTGCCTTCGATTTCGTCGGCAATTTCCAAATGTTCCTGCAGAAATTTTTTCGCGTTGTCGCGACCTTGACCGAGTCTTTCGCCTTTGTAGGAAAAATACGCGCCGGCTCTGTTGACAATGTCAAAAGCAACGCCCATGTCGATGATTGAGCCGAAACGTGAAAAACCTTCGCCGTAAATCAAATCGAATTCGGCGGTGCGGAACGGCGGGGCAACTTTATTTTTGGCGACTTTGATTTTTACGCGGTTGCCGACAACTTCCGTGCCGACTTTAATCGGTTCACCTTTGCGAACTTCCAAACGCACGGACGAATAAAATTTCAGCGCACGACCGCCCGTCGTCGTTTCGGGGTTGCCGAACATGATACCAACTTTTTCGCGAATCTGGTTGATAAACACGGCGATAGTTTCCGTTTTGCTGATGACGCCCGCGAGTTTGCGCATTGCCTTGCTCATCATGCGTGCATGAAGTCCGACGTTCGCATCGCCCATTTCGCCTTCGATTTCGGATTTCGGAACGAGCGCGGCAACCGAGTCGACGACGACAATGTCAACCGCCGCCGAACGAATCAATGCTTCGGCAATGTCAACGCCCTGTTCGCCCGTATCGGGTTGCGCCAAAAGCAAATTATCCACGTCGACGCCGAGACGTTTGGCATATGTCGGATCAAGGGCGTGTTCCGCGTCAATGAAAGCCGCCGTGCCGCCTTGCCGTTGAACTTCGGCTATCATGTGCAAAGTTACAGTTGTTTTGCCGCCGGCTTCGGGTCCGTAAATTTCAATGATTCGCCCGCGAGGCAGTCCGCCGATACCGAGCGCAACATCGAGCGGCAGAATTCCCGTCGACACGGCTTTAACGTCCATGCGTGTGGTGTCGTCGCCGAGCCGCATTATCGCGCCTTTGCCGAAATCTTTTTCGATTTGTTTCATAGCCGCTTTCAACGCTTCTTTTTTGTCCATGGTGGCTCTCCTTTGCAAATTCGTTTCAGGCGCGAATTATATCAGAGAATCGGGCGATTGTAAAACTGCGTCGACGGCACAAAAAATAAGGCAGTCCGCGTGAACGCCCGGAAAAATTTTGTCTGTGCGCTCAAATTGCTCAAGCATTTTGTAAGTGTCGTGTTGATTTTTTTATATCGTCGAAGTTTTATTTCATGTCGCTGCAAAAATTTTTCAAGTAGGATTTATATACGCCGTCAATCCGTTAAAAGCGCAAGTTCCGCGTTCAAGGCACGAAAAATTTTTATCAACATCGTCAACGAAATATTTTTTCCCGACGCGTTTTCTATCCGCGACAAATAATTTTTGTTAATGTCTAGTTTGTCGACCTGTTCCGTTTGCGTCATGTTGCACAATTTGCGGAAGTCTGCGGTAGGCATTTCAACGCAACGCATCTCGTCGCGAAAATTTTATTTCATGCGGTGACCTCTCGAATATTTTTGTTTGATGACAATTTTTCGTTGTCGCTCCTCTGTCCTCGTAAAAATTCGGGAACGTCGCCGCAGTTTCTTTGCCTGCCATGTATTTCAAAATATCAAGTCTCCAAAAAAGTTTATGCGGCGAATTATGGCACAGCGATTTTTGTTCGTCACGAAAACTTTTCGGGCAGGAATTTTTTTTCGTCGAACGAAAAATTTTCACGTCAAAGGAGTTGATTTTAGTTGAGCAAAGATATTTCGATAATCGGAGCCGGCGTGATTGACGTGTTGGCGGGCGCGGTCGACGAAAAAATTTTTTCGCGCAGTTCGACGGCGACGGATTTCATCACGAGTGCTTTTGGCGGCGACGCACTCAACGAAGCGGTTGCACTTTCGCGGCTCGGCAAAAATGTTCAGTGGCTGTCGAAGGTCGGCGACGACGACGTGGGACGACGAATTTTAAATTACGCCGAAGCACACGGCATCGACATTTCGCGTGTCAAAGTTCAAGCCGGTTTGGACACGGCTATCAATTTGGTTTTGGTCGACAGTCGCGGCGAACGACATTTTTTGACGAATCCGAATTCAAGTCTGCGAAAATTATCGGCGGAAGATATTTTGCCGCACGTCGACGAGACTGCACCAATCGTTTCTTTCGCGAGCATGTTTGTATCGCCGCTGTTGGACATTCCCGCAACGGAAAAAATTTTTTCGCGAATCAAGTCCGGCGGACGAATTTTGACGGCAGACACGACGCGTCCGAAGAACGGCGAAAGTTTGGACGACTTGGCGACGCTGTTTCGTTACGTCGATTATTTTTTGCCGAACGAAAGCGAACTGGCGGCTTTGACGGGCTCAACCGACGTTGACGAAAACATTTCCGCGTTGCTTGCCTGCGGGCTGAAATGTGCTGTCGTCAAACGCGGCGGCAAAGGTTGCGTTATCGCCACGAAAACCGAGCGTCACGAAATTTCCGCGTGCCCCGTCGAAAAAGTTATCGACACCACCGGCGCGGGCGATTGTTTTGCGGCGGGATTTTTGTTCGCGTTGTCGGAAAAAATGTCGCTTGTCGAGTGCGGGAAATTTGCCTGTGCGGTTGCCTCTTGCTCCGTTGAAGCTGTCGGTGCCGTCACGGGCGTCACGTCGTTGGCGAAAGTTTTGGCGCGTTATGAAAAAATGCGTTGAAATATTTTTGCCGTCGTCGAAGGTATCGGCAATGCCATTGTCGGCTTTATCGACCGGTTATTTGGTTAAAAATTTTTCGGGCAGGAATTTTCGCGTCGTCAACGAAAACTTTTCGCCGAAATTTTTTATGGAGGGATTCACTTGAAGAAAAAATTTTTCCTTGCACTGTTGATGTTCGCGCTGTTTACGGGCTGTGTTCCCGCAGGCGCGCAAACCGAAGACGAACTTGTCGAACGCGGATTTTACGTCACGGAAATTAACGACGAAATTTTTGCGCGAATCAAAGGCAAATCGTTCAAAGACAACTGCACCTTGCCGCGTGAAGATTTACGCTATCTGCACGTCCTGCACAAAAATTTCAACGGCGAAACTTGCGAAGGCGAAATTATTTGCAACGCGTACATTGTCGCCGACTTGCTTGACATTTTCCAAAAACTTTACGAGGCGGGCTATCAGATTGAAAAAATTCGGCTGGTCGACGAATACGACGCGGACGACGAAACTTCCATGCGCGACAACAATTCGTCCTGCTTTAACTTCCGATTCGTTACGAACACGACGAAAATTTCAAAGCACGGCTTGGGGCTGGCGATTGACATCAACACGCTGTACAATCCCTACGTCAAAATTACCGACGACAAGCGAATTTTGGAGCCCGCAACCGCCGAGGCTTATGTTGACCGCACGAAAAATTTTCCGCACAAAATCGACGAAAACGACCTGTGCTATCAACTTTTCACGGCGCACGGCTTCATTTGGGGCGGTAACTGGAAAAATCTTAAAGATTATCAGCATTTCGAGTTGCCCGACAAAATTATCGCGAAACTCTATCCGAACAACAAATGAGGTGACCCAACCTTGAAGAAAAAATTTTTGGCAGGACTGCTGAGCTTGAGTTTACTTTTCGGTTCGACGGCTTTTGCCGCGCCCGCATGGAAGTTACCCGCTTCGGGAAAAACTTTTTCCGACGACAACGCCGAACAAACTTACATTGCCGACTACATGGAAAAATTTTTTCATGGAAAAATTAAAGTGAAATTCGCGGCTCCCGACGGCTGGACTTACAAAAAATTTTCGGTGAACGGCGTCAAAGTTGAGCACTTGACCAATTCCAAGAAAAAATCTGCGCGGGTCGTCTTGCAACTGCACGGCGGCGGCTACGTTGACGGGCTGGGCGACCTTCACCGCGATTTTGCCGTCAAGCAAATGGTTCTGTCTGACGCCCGCGAAGGTTACATCGTCGATTATCGTCTTGCGCCCGAAAATGTTTATCCCGCCGCTTTGGATGACGCTTTTGCCGCTTACGAAGAAATTTTAAATCGCGGTGTCGACCCGAAAAATTTAATTGTGTTCGGCGATTCCGCGGGCGGAAATTTGGCGTTGGAATTGTCGTTGCTTTTGAAGGAAAAAAATTTGCCGCAACCCGCGCTGTTGATTTTGCATTCGCCGTGGACGACGCTTGAAACGGATTTGCCGTCCCGCGCCGGAAATTCCGAACGCGATTTAATTTTGGGCGTGACGAACCCGCACATGTACAACGAAGTTTGCAACCCGACTTACGGCGGAAAAATTTCGTTGAGCGACCCGCGCTTGTCGCCGATTCACGCGGATTTGACGGGCTTGCCGCCAATGCTGATTCTAGTCGGCGGGCATGAAATTTTTGTCGACGAAGGAATTGTGTTACTGATAAAAGCGACGGAGGACGAATTCGACGTAACGTTG
>JAFUYE010000071.1 GCA_017470715.1 Selenomonadaceae bacterium | reverse complement strand
GGGGTATAAATCTTGCAGATTACCCGCCGTATCGAAGCTCAAATGCCAATTCGGTCAACTTGACTTTTCCGCTGTACACCGGCGGGCGACTTGAAAATCAACGTAAGCACGCTCGCTACGGCTTGAACACGGCAGATTTGAATTTGGAAGATGCAAAGCAACAAGTCAAGTGGCGAACCGCGCAGGCTTACTATCAGGCGTTAAATTATCGCGACACGATTGAAGTTCGGCAAGAGGCGATAAATCTGCTCAACGAACATTTGCGCAACGTTCAAATTCAATATGAAGTCGGGACTGTGGCACTGGCGGACGTTCTGGCGACAAATGTTCAGTTGGCGAACAGCAAGCAAGCTTACAATTCGGCGCAGAGCAATTACGAAAATGCTTTGGCGACGCTCAACAACATAATCGGCTTGCCCGCGGACACCGATTTGGTTTTGGCGGGCGAACAAAATTATTCGGAGTACAAGCAAAGCGAAGAAGATTGCTTGAAATATGCGCTTGCTCATCGTCCCGACGGAATTTCGGCGACTTACGCGGTCAAGCAGGCTGAAGCTGCCGTCGACTCGACAAAGGCAGGTTCACGACCGAATATTTCTGCCGTCGTTTCCGGTTCAATCACGGGCGAAGGCGGTTTCAAAGCGGATCAAGCCGGAGGACAAGAACGTTGGAGCGCGGGAATTCAGTTGAGCTGGGACATCTTCGACAACAACGTCACTTCCGCTCAAGTCCAACAGGCAAAAGCTCAGCAACGAAAAGCCGAATCCGTTGCACGTCAACAAATCGAACAGATTCAGCTTGAAATTCGACAAGCTTACACGAATTTGAAGAGCGCGGAAAAAAATATCGCCGTGACTCTCGGAGCAGTCAAGCAGGCCGAAGAACAATTTTTAATCGCGCAAGTTCGTTACGAAGAAGGCGTCGACACAAACTTGACTGTCATGGACGCGCAAGAAAAATTGACAGAAGCACGCATAAATTATTCGTCCGCTCTCTTCAACTTCCACACGAGCAAAGCACAACTCGAAAAAGCAATGGGCGTTCCGACGGAAATCGACGCCGCAATTTACGCGCAGTCGGTTGAGGCGGGCAAAAATGCCAACGAAGCGTTAAAAGATTCGTCGCAAGTCCCGTTGAAAATTTTCGACGACAAAGGCAAGATTAAACGGCGTTCCGAAGCGGACATCAGACCAACGGAAAATTCTTCGGATGACACAGTCGAGCCGTTCGCGGAGGAAAAATCATGAAGAAGCTTTATTTTATCGGACTTGCTTTGATTTTGGCGGCGGCTGTCGCGATAATCGCTTACGGCGCGTACCTGAACGAGACGGGCGAAAAACAAATCACCGAACGCATGGAAAGTCGCACAATTCCTTTGCACGGCGAAAAAATCAAGTTCCGAAACATCTGCCCCGTTTTTGTCTTGGAAACGATAAATTTAAGTTCGGACGAAATGGCGGACGCGGTCGCGCTGATTGACGGACGAATCGAAAATGCTTTCGTCAAAAAAAATTCCAATGTGCGACGCGGCGAAGTCCTTTTCGAGTTGGTCAACGAAGACATCCCGATAAAAATTCGGCAATCGGAAAGTTCAATCGCCAAAGCCGAGGCGGAAGTTTTGCGGGCGCGAAATTCTTTTAACCGCTACGAACGTTTGAAAGAGCGAAACGCCACGTCGCTTGAAAAATACGACGAAGCCAAAATGAATTACGAGGCGGCCGAAGCAAGTCTGCGCGAAGCTCAAGCCGTCAAAGATCAACTTTTGGTTCAGGATTCGCGACAAGACGTAACCGCCCCGATTGACGGCGAAGTTTTGATTTTGTACAAGCAAATCGGCGCGTATGTCCAGGCGGGCACTCCAATCGCTTTGGTCGGGAATTTTGAACGGCTGAATTTTTCTTTGACTGTTGACGATTTGAGAGCGCGGCAAATTTCAATCGGCGAACATTTCGAGCTGAACTTCAGAAACAGCGGTTCTTTCAGAAAAGCTTACGACACCGAATACGGCGCGGGCAATTTGGGCAACGCTCAAGTTTTTTCCGTCCGCGTCAAAGAAATCATGCCGTATTTAAATCAGGCTGCGGAAATGCGCTAAGTCGTTTTTGAAGTCGACAACAGCGTCGGAATTCTTGAGCAACAGGCTTACGGCAATGTTGAATTGACACGCACAACGTCGCACAATTCTCTTGCGGTTCCGCTTTCGGCTCTCAGCGACAACAAGCATTATGTTTTCGTTGCGACCGGCGACAACAAACTTGAGCGGCGAAAAATTTCTGTCGGCGCGGACGACGGCAAGTACGCGGAAGTTTTGTCCGGTCTCAAAGACGGCGAAATCGTTATCACTTCGGCGACGAAAGGTCTGACCGACGACACGAAAGTCACCGTGACACTCTCGGAGGACAAAAACTGATGCAAGCGGACAAAAATCAAATTTTCAGCCAAGAGGCACTCGACAAACTGCGCTCACCCGAAAAATTGGATACAATGTTGCCGATAACGACGCCGATCAGTTGGATGGCATTAATCGCAATTTTGGTTCTGCTGTTCTCCGTCGTGCTTTGGTCGATTTACGGCGCGTTCACCGTCAAAGCGGACGGCATGGGCTTAATCATGGACTCGGCGGGCGTGCTCAACATTTCTCACGTCGCCAACGGCAAAATCGCTCATCTTTACGTTAAAGAAGGCGACCACGTTCAAAAAGGCGACTTAATTGCGTACATGGAACAGGCGGAACGCTACACCGATACTTTGATGGCTCAATACGGCATGGATTTGGCATCGAATGACCGTGACGCAATGGGACGCGCTTACCAATACAACGCCAAAGAATTTCAACAGAGGCTTGCGGAAAATATTTACAGCGATTACGACGGAATTATTGATGAAGTCATGGTCGACGAAGGCTCAATGGTTGCTGCGGGCACGCCGATTTGTTCCGTGCGAATCACTCAAGACCGCGACGAATTGACCGGACTGCTTTACATTCCCGTTGAAAAAGGCAAACGCGTTCAGCCGGGTATGTCGATTCAGCTTGCTCCCAACGGCGTCGACGTTTCGCAATCCGGCAACTTGTTGGGCGTCGTTCGCTCAGTTTCGCAATATCCGATAACCCAGCAGGGAATTCAACAACATTTGGGCAACACGCAACTTGCTCAATGGATTTTGCAGGCGCAAAATTCTTCGGTCATGGAAGTCACTTTCGATTTGGTTAAAGACCCCGATTCGGAGTCAGGCTATTTGTGGACTTCGCAAGTCGGCGACCACAAACCGATAACGCCGGGAAGTTTTTGCACCGGCTCGATAATAATTGAACGCAAGCCGCCAATCGAAAAAGTTTTCTACAAGTTGAGCCAGTGGTTACGGAGCAGATGATGAGCGTTTTTGATTCGATAAAAAAATTTTTCGGAATATCGACTTCGCGGGTGAAAGTGCCGACGATTTTGCAAATGGAGGCGACCGAGTGCGGCGCGGCTTCCCTGTCGATGATTTTGGCGCATTACAAGTTGTGGTTACCGCTTGAAAAACTTCGGCAAGAATGCGGCGTCAATCGTGACGGCTCGAAAGCAAGTTGCGTGATTCGTGCCGCCAGAAATCGCGGCTGCACGGCGAACGGTTATCGCTGGAACGCCGACAGAGTTCGCGAAGTCAAAGAATTTCCGCTGATAATTCACTGGGAGTTTAATCACTTTGTCGTTCTTGAAGGCATCAAAGGCGACACGGTTTATTTGAACGATCCCGCAATGGGCAGACGTACCGTCAAGTGGGATGAATTCCGCACGTCTTACACCGGCGTTGCTCTTCGCGTCGTCCCGAACGAAAATTTCAAGCCCGAAGGTCGTCGCTACAACATTTTCAAAGCGGTGGCGGAAAAACTTGCTCAAGACAAATGGGCAGTTCTTTTCGTTTTGCTGTTGAATCTCGGCATGATAATTCCCGGACTTGCGTCGCCGGTCTTCAGCCAAATTTTCCTCGACGACATTTTGACGCGCAAGCATCCCGATTGGATGTTCAATTTCTGTTTGGCAATGACGGTTTCATTTATCGTCTGCGGCGTGATGAATTGGTTGCAGGCGGTAATTTTGACGCGTTGGCAGAGAAAATTGACGCTTGCCGATTCGTCGAGTTTCTTTTGGCATTTGTTGCGCTTGCCCATGCAATTTTTCAACCAGAGATATGCGGCGGAAGTCGCAAGCCGCGTCAACTTCAACGAATCAATCGCGGGCGTTTTGTCCGGTCCTGCGGCGACGGCGATTTTAAATTTGCTGGTCGCGATTTTTTATTTGCTGTTGCTCCTTCAATACAACGTCACTTTGACGATAATCGGCGTGGCGTTTTCAAGTGTTGACATGATAATTTTTTTCGCGCTCAGACGACACTTGACCGATTTGAACATGAGAATTCAGCAGGACGCGGGCAAATGTTACGGCGTGACAATGAACGGGCTTTCAATGATTGAGACGATTAAGGCGAACGGCAACGAATCAGATTTTTTCTCGAAGTGGGCAGGTTACCGCGCAAAAGTTTTGTCGGCAAGCCAAGACGCGGCACTGTGGCAGATGACTTCGACGATTATCCCGACGTTGCTCGGCGGCATAAACGGCGCGTTGATTATGACGCTCGGCGGTTTTTCGATAATGGATGGTGCAATGACTGCGGGCATGTTTATGGCGTTTCAAAATTTGATGGGAAGTTTTCAAGCTCCTGTCAACGCGCTTTTGGGACTCGGCTCAACGTTGCAGTCAACGGAAATGCAAATGCAACGACTCGACGACGTTCGCCGTTACGAAATTGACGACTTGAATTGTCGCGACGAAGAAATTTCCGGAAACATCGAACGCTTGAGCGGCGAACTTGAATTGCGCAACGTGAGTTTCGGTTATTCGCCGCTGGAAAAACCTTTGCTGAATAATTTTTCCTTGCACATTCGACCGGGACATTGGGTCGCTGTCGTCGGCGCAAGCGGTTCCGGAAAATCTACCGTTGCCAAAATCGTCACGGGCATTTACGAAGAGTGGAGCGGGCAAGTTCTTTTCGACGGAAAAATTCGCCGCGAACTTCCGCGTGCCGCGATTGTCAATTCGGTTGCCGCCGTCGACCAAGATATTTTTCAAATCACCGGAACAATAACCGAAAATTTGACGCTGTTCGATTCTTCCGTTGAAAAAGCGGACGTGATTCAAGCGGCGAAAGATGCCTGCATTCACGATGATATTTTGCAACTCGACAAAGGTTACGACGCTCAAGTTTCCGAAGGCGGTTTGAATTTTTCCGGCGGGCAACGTCAGCGATTGGAAATTGCGCGGGCTTTGGCTGTCAATCCGTCGCTGTTGATTCTCGACGAAGCAACGAGCGCGCTTGACCCCGTCACCGAACAAACCGTGCTTGAAAATATTCGGCGACGCGGCTGTTCGTGCTTGATTGTCGCACACAGATTGTCGACGATTCGCGATGCCGACGAAATTATCGTTTTGGATCACGGTAATGTTGTCGAACGCGGCACGCACCGCGAAATGATTCAACACGACGGGGCTTATCGTCGACTGATTGAGGAGAGAAGCGAGACTGACAATGACGAACTTTGAATTGACTGCGGGCGACAGATTTGTTTTGGAAGACGGCGAAAGATTCGCGCTGGTCGAGTCGGGCAAAGTCGAAGTTTACGCCGTGACACGTGCCGACGGATCTTTTCGTCAACAATTTTTGGCGGAATTGAATTCGGGCGGCGTGGCTTTTCCGAGCCTTGACGAATTCGGGCAGACCGAAACGCAGATTCACGCCGTGGAAGATTCGCGGATACAAATTTTCGAGTTCAACGAAATCGCGCCCGAAAACTTAAAAATCTTTATGCGCAACTGGTTCGCCGAATTGCTGCGGTTGCCGTGGCTTTCGCTCCTTGCCGACAAAGGCGACGACACGTTGATTCGTTGGCGTGAAAAAAATTTCCTCGACGACGCTGAAAATCTTTATGAAGTTTTTGCCGAGAACGAACAGATTTTTTCAATGCTGTTGGGCGTCCGTTTCGCTGCGGAAGACAAAAAATTTTCGCGCCGTGTCGAAGTTCGCGAAAGAAATCAGCGACGCATTGTCGACGACGCCATTTCAAATTTGTTCGGCGAAGAAGCCGTGACTTTCAGCGAAACTCTTTCCCGCAACGTAAAAATTGAGGAAGCAACTTTTATCGTTCAGCGCGTCGCAAGATATTTCAACCAACCGACTAACGACATAAAAATTGCGCCCGAACTCACGAAAAAACTTGACCAAATACGAATTCTGCGGCGGCTCATGCAGAAAGGCAACATGCAAATGCGCCTTGTCACGCTCGTCGAAGATTGGCACAAAAAAGACAGCGGAATTTTTATCGGCTATATCGGCGAAGAAAAAACGTTGGCGGTTTTCGTACCGACCGCGCCCGGCGAATACAAAATCGTCACGCGCCAAAATCCTGACGGAACAAAGCTCACCGACGAAGATGCAAAAAAAATAGACGCAAGCGCGTTTGAATGTTACGGCGGTTTTCCCGCACGCGAACTGAAAATTTGGGACTTGCTGAAGTTTATCTTCAAGCAGTGCTGGGTTGCCGATTACAAAACCGTTATCGCTGTCGGCTTATTTTCGGGACTGATTCCGCTGGTAATGCCAATCGTCACCGAAACAATTTTCCAAGACATAATTCCGATTTTGGACAGAGAAGGTTTGGCAACCGTCACGCAAGTCACAATGGTCACCAGTTTTACAATGGCGTCGTTGGGAATTGTGCGCACGATTGCCGTCATGAGAATCACGACGCGAATTGATATGGCAACCGAGGCGGCTCTTTGGAACAGGCTTTTGACGTTGCCGACGAAATTTTTCCGACAATACACTTCCGGTGAATTAGCCAGCAGAATGGGCGGCATGAGCACAATTAAAGGTTTGGTCAGCCCCGAATTTATCGGCAGTCTTTTCGGTTTCGTTTTTTCGTTCTGGAGCGTCTTTTTGATGTGCTATTACAGCTTGAAGTTGACGGGCGTCGCCATTGCCGTCTGGTTCGTTTACGCGATAATCACCGCGTTTATTTATCGGCGCGTCATCGGATTCAACCGCAAGCTGATTGAGGCGAACAACAAAGAAGCCGGCATGATTCAGCAGATTTTTGCGGGACTCGCGAAATTTAGAGAGCACGGCGCAGAAAAACAAGCGTATTATCTTTGGAGCAAAGTTTTCGGCGAAACGTGGAAATGGAATTTGAAACTGCGCTGGCAAGGCAACTACAACCAGATTATCGGCAGCGTTCAGCCGTTCATTTTGTCAATGGCGTTGTATTACATTGCGGTTTACGGCATGAACGAAGTCGGTCCCAACGGTCAAACACTTCAAGGAATCAGTTACGCGCAGTTCATTGCGTTTCAAGCCGCCTTCACGAGTTTTAACGGCACGTTGAACGGAATTATTCCGCTTGTCGGTCAGTACTTCGCGATTCAGCCGCAGATTGAAAATTTCCGCCCGATTCTCAAAGAAGTGCCCGAAAGTGTCGGCGACAAACCCGACGCGGGAGTTTTGTCCGGCGCGATTGAAGTCAGTCATTTGACTTTCGGCTACGTCGAAGGGCGCGACGTTTTGCAAGACGTGAATTTTAAAATCAACGCGGGCGAAAACGTTGCGATTGTCGGGCGTTCCGGTTGCGGAAAATCTACGCTTGTCAGACTTTTGCTGGGCTTTGAAACTCCGAAACGCGGCGCGATTTACTACGACGGTCAAGATTTGGCGGAACTGAATATGCCGAGCGTGCGAACACAACTCGGCGTAGTTTTGCAAAATGGTCAGCTCATGCAAGGCGACATCTTCACGAACATAATCGGCACGAACGCTTTGACGCAGGACGACGCTTGGGAAGCGGCGCAGGCTGCCGGAATTGCTATGGATATCGCGATGATGCCTATGGGTATGCAGACCGTCATCAGCGAAGGCAGCAAAAATATTTCGGGCGGTCAGCGTCAAAGAATTTTAATTGCCCGCGCTCTCGTCACGAAACCTTCGATTTTGATTTTCGACGAGGCAACTTCCGCGCTCGACAACCGCACTCAATCAATCGTCACGAAAAGTTTGGATTCGTTGAAGGCGACGCGAATTATCGTTGCGCACAGACTTTCGACGATTCGCAACTGCGACAGAATTATCGTCATGGACGCGGGCAAAATCGTCGAGACCGGCAACTTTGACGAACTTGTCGCTCGCGGCGGTCTTTTCGCCAACCTTGTCAAACGTCAGACGGCGTAAAAAAATCGGAACCCATTTTGATAACGGTTAGTTTTGCTAGCTAAATCGACGACCGGTTAGTTTTGCTAGCTAAATCGACGACCGGTTAGTTTTGCTAGCTAAATCGACGACCGGTTAGTTTTGCTAGCTAAATCGACGACTGGTTAGTTTTGCTAG
>JAFUYE010000012.1 GCA_017470715.1 Selenomonadaceae bacterium | reverse complement strand
TCGGCAACAATATTTGCGTTGACCGATTTTGAAAAGCTCGTCAGAAAAACACCGGCCTTGTCTTGAGCGTCTTCTTTGGCCTTTTGGATGGCGCGTTTTTGAGCAATTTCCTCGTTCTCAAATTCGCTCATGATGTACTTGCCGGTTCCGTTGAACATTTTGATTTCCGCGCCGACAACTGCAACCGTCAACAGCCCCGAGACAATCAACAGAGCCGTCAAAGTTCGTCGGAAAAATTTTTTCATGTGAACACCTCCCGACGCGAAATTTCGTTACGTGAAAAAATTTCCCTGCAATTTGCATGTTATAATGTTACAAAAAATTTTTCGGAGGTATCATGTCGAAAAGATTTTATTCACTGGATGTGTTGCGCGGGCTTGCGATAGCGATAATGCTTGTCGTCGACGCGCCGCCCGACAAAATTTATCCGTTGCTTGAACATGCGCCCTGGCAAGGCTTGACGATTGCAGATTTGGCGTTCCCGATGTTCGCGTTCGCAATGGGCACGTCGGCGGCAATTTCCATGTCGCGGCGTGAACCGTCAACAAAACGAATTTTCAAGCGGGCGGCAATTTTATTCGCGTTGGGATTTTTTCTGAACGTCCTGCCGTCAATCTGCGCGGGCGAAATTTTTTTCGGCAACCTGCGATTGTTCGGCGTCCTGCAAAGATTGGCGATAACTTACGCGGCGGCAATTTTTATCGTGAAAATTTTCCGTCACGACTTAGAAATTTTAATCGCGGCATTCGCATTGCTGATTGTGTCGTCGGCGGGATTTCATCTGTACGCGCCCGAAAATCCGTTTGACCAAATGCACAACTTAAGCGGATTCGTCGATTGGACGTTTCCGACAGCGAATCACATTTACACGCCGACACACGACCCCGAAGGTTTGTACGGCGCGATTGCGGGCACGGCGTCGGTACTGTTCGGATTTTTGGCGGGAAAAATTTTGCTCTACAATTCAACGTCGCTGAAAAAATTTTTTCTGCTTGCAACGGCGGGCGTCGCAATGTTAATCGCGGGCGGCTTGTGGACGAATTTTGACATCGTGTCGAAAAATTTGTGGACGGCACCTTTCGCGCTGATAAACGCGGGCATCGATTTAATTTTGCTGGCGTTGCTCGTTAAGTTCGTCGATAATCAATCACCGAAAAAATTTTCGCAACCGTTGTGCGCGCTCGGAAAAAATCCGCTGTTCTTTTTCATGGCAAACAACGTCGTCTTGACAATTTTGTTCTCGATTAACGTCGGCGACACGAATTTATACATGCAAATTTATCGGCACACGACGCAGGGAATTTTTTCAACGGAACTCGACGCAACTTTATTTTGCTTGCTGTGGTGCATGATGTGGTTGCTGCCGGCGGAAATTTTTAGTAAACTGAACGTCACGATTAAACTTTGAGGAGCGATTGACATGAAACTTTTTCTCGGCAAAAAAGTCGGCGTCAGCAAAGAGGAACGCGCTTTAAGCTACTTCAGATTTTTTGAACGCGACATGGCGAAAATTCCCGACGAAAAAATTGCGCTGATTGATAAACCTTCGACGGTCGACGGCGTCCCTTTTGAGCAACGAAATTTGTTTCTGCGCGGCGACGACGAAAATTTTTGTCAAGTCGGCTACGGTGTGGCGGCGGACGGCACGGGCTTTGTCTGCAACGAAACTTTTATGCCGCTCGTCACGGGCGAAATGCTCGATTGGTGGTTCCCGTGGCACAGTGTCGGCTCGGATTTGCGTTACAAAATTTGGGATCCCGAAGATCATTATTTTGCGCGGGCGGACAAAGCCGATTACGTTTGCGACCCGAAAGTTCCCGTCAACCAAAAAACTTGGGGCGTCAATCACTACGTCCTTGAAGACATCGGCAACGGACCGGGCTTTTTGAAAATCCAATTCAAAAGTCCGAAAGATTTCGGGCTTGACGAATCGATTATCGGCGGCGAAAAATGTCAATCACTGGTTGCGGGTATCGGCGACGGAGATTGTGCGGCGGCAATGATTCACAAATGGTATCCTCACGAAAACGGCGTGATTTTGAGTTCGCGATTTTGGATTGGTTATGCGTGGCGTGACGGAAAAATTATCCGCACGTTGCCCGAAGACGTGAAAATTCCCGTCGAAGTTCCTCGCGGGCTGTTCGCGCACAACATCAAAGAATTCACGAATTTGGCGGCGATTTTGCCCGAAGTTTACGCGGAGAACAAAGACAATTTCTGACGAGGTGAGTGACGTGTTCGGGATTGACGACGAAAAATTTATTCGCGGCAACGTGCCAATGACTAAACGCGAAATTCGGATTTTGACTTTGGCGGCGGCACAAATTGATTCGGATTCGGTTGTCGTTGACGTGGGCGCGGGCACCGGTTCAATCACGGTCGAAGCGGCTTTAATCGCTCGCAACGGAAAAATTTTTGCCGTCGAACGAAATTCGGAGGCTGTCGAATTGATTCGTCGCAACGTCGAAAAATTTTCCGTCGATAACGTCGAAATAATTCCCGCGCAGGCTCCCGACGGGCTGGAAAATCTTCCCGAACTTGACGCGGCGATTATCGGCGGCACGGGCGGCAATCTCGAAAAAATTCTTGACGTGCTCGACGCCAAATTAAAAAACGGCGGGCGAATCGTCATCAACGCGATAACAATTCAAACCGTCGCCAAGGCTTTGGAATATTTTCGCGCTCGAAATCGAAACGTCGACGCGGCGCAAGTTCAAATTACCCGATTGAAAAAAATCGGCGCGTATGACATGAATCAAGCGTTGAATCCTGTTTGGATTGTCACGGCGGAAAAATAATTTTAATCGGTCGTCGGTAAATTTTTTAAGGACGAACACACGAGTAAATCCGGCCGTCATGGATGACGGCCGCGCCCGCGTATTTCGCGTGATGCGAAATTTGCGGGCAACTCTCGGCACGC
>JAFUYE010000070.1 GCA_017470715.1 Selenomonadaceae bacterium | reverse complement strand
TTCATCATATCCGTCAGAGTTTTGCCGATAATCAATACCGACTTTCGAGCAGAATTTCGACACAATCGCGGGCGAGTTAAAATCTGACGTATCGATAATTTTGCCGCGCTCGCCGTTTGAGCCGTAATACACTGCAATCCAACCCGCCATCAGAGTTCTGTCGCCGCCGTGACCGCCCGCGACTTTGTCGAGTTGTTCGTTGGTGAGAATTTCATTTTTCAAATTTTCGTTTGCCATTGTGATAACCTTCTTTCGGTTGGCGTTGAATTTGTTTTCTGCACATTATACGACGCGATTGCGATTTTATTACACGTGTCGAAAAAAAATTGCCCGACTTGCGTCGAGCGATAAATTTATCGGAGTTTGTTGGTAAGCCGGTTCAGTTGCGACGAAATTGCTGTAAGTCAATCATTCGCAACGAGTGAGTCTCCCTCGGTTTTCAGGGTGCACAGGACTGCGGTGGTTAATTATGTCCATCACCTGCCGGTGAGTGAGCGTCTGTCCGTTGCGGCTGTATTGATTTGCTGTGCCCTCTATCATAGCTCTAAGACCATCCGATTCCTCTATTGTCCCACCCAGCGTCGCTTCAATCCCGTAGCGGTTCCTCAAATAACGTGCGACTGAACTGAGCCTGAGATAGCCTTTTTCGTTTGTGCCATGACCTGAGGCAACCGGACCGATAGCCGATACTATATCGATCGTTTCAGAAAGATAGCCGCCGGAAACGTTGTCGAGTTCGTCGTCGCTGAGCATTTCGAGTTGGTCGTTGATTTTTTTCAAGTTCTCTTCGCGAGTTGCCATTGTGATAACTTCCTTTCGTCGGTGAATCGGTTTCTGCACATTATACGACGAGATTGCGATTTTGTTACAAGCGTCGCGAAAAAATTATTTGCCGTCGACGATGTTCCATGCCTGTTCGCGGGTGATTGTCTTGCCTTGATAGGTGTAAACGTTGCCTTCGAGGAGTTTCCCGTTGTATTTCATGGTGACTCCGTGCGCGGCGAAAACGCCCGCCACTTTGTCAACGTACTGATGACGTAATTTGTCGTCGCCAATCATTTTGATAAGATCGCTGTTTGCATCAAAGTCGAGATTTTCAAAACCGGGAATGCCGCGTTTCTTTGCGTCAAACATGTCGGCAGTGAATTCAAGCCAAGAGCCGCCCGCCACGTTTTCGAGTTCGTTGTCGCTGAGAATTTCGTTATCGAGAATTTTTTTGTCTGCCATTTTGATAACCGCCTTTCAAGTTCGATGGTGATTTGCGTTTGAATTTTGTTTTCTGAACATTATACGGCACGATTGCGATTTTGTTACACGCGTCGCGAAAAAATCATTTGCCGTTGACGATGTTGATTATGTCAATAACCTGTTGGTGAGTGAGCGTCTGCCCGTTGCGGCTGTATTCGTTCGGTTTGTCTTTGGTTACAAACGCATGAAGAGCATAAAGGTATTTGCCCTGATTTATCGTCGCGTCAATCCCGTAATGTTCCTTCAAATACGGCGCGACTTTGTCTGACGGGAGATACGTGAATTTTTCGTCAGGCCACGCCGACGGATAAATCTTGCCGATAGCATGTTGCAAATCCTGCCTTTCGGAAACCGTTCCGCCCGCCACGTTATCAAGTTCGTCGTCGCTGAGAATTTCGTTGTCGAGAATTTTTTTGTCCGCCATTGTTGTCAACCTCCAAATGGTTTTATGCACATTATACGACGGGTGACGAATTTCGTTACAGGCGTCGCGAAAAAATTTTTCGGCTGTGCTAAAATGTTCGCGACTATTTTAACGGGAGGCAACTTATTTTGTTTGTCAGAGGAGAACTTGAAACCATCGAACGGAAAATTGAGCGCGGCGAAAGATTGACTCGCGAAGACGGCGAAAAATTATTTGCGTGCAAAGAATTGAGTTGGTTGGGCGCGTTGGCTGATTTTGTGCGGAAAAAAGTTTGCGGCGACGAAGTTTTGTACAACGTCAACTGTCACGTCAACTTGACGAATATTTGTGTGTCGCGTTGCAAATTTTGTGCGTTCGGGCGCGATTGTCAAGACGGCGGAGCTTACGCCATGACGATTGACGACGCGGTTAATCTCGTCACGGAGGCGGCGCGTGACCCGAATTTAATCGGCTTGCACATTGTCAGCGGACTGCACCCGACGTGGACTTTTGAAAATTATTTGGCGTTCGTCGAAACGTTGCACAAAAAATTTCCCGCGCTGTACGTCAAAGGTTTCACGGGCGTTGAAATTCAACATTTCGCGGACATTTCGGGCTTGAGCGTCGAAGAAATTCTTCGTCGATTGAAATCTGCGGGACTGCAAGCGATTGCCGGCGGCGGAGCTGAAATTTTAACCGACCGCGTCCGAAACTTGCTTTGCCCGAAAAAATGTACGGCTGACCAGTGGTTGAACGTTGCGCGAACTGCTCACAAACTCGGCTTGCCGACAAACGCGTCAATGCTTTACGGGCACATTGAAACTTTTGCCGAACGCGTCGAACATTTAATCAAACTTCGCGAACTTCAAGACGAAACGGGCGGTTTCCGAACGTTTATCTGCTTCCCGTTCCTGCCGAAAAATACCGCGCTCGAAAAACAAATTCGTCAAACGTCAATGTGGGACGACCTCAAGACGATTGCAATTTCGCGGCTCATGCTCGATAACTTCCGCAACATTAAAGCGTATTGGGTTATGCTCACCGTGCCCGTCGCGCAGATTGCGTTGAGTTTCGGAGCGAACGACATTGACGGCACGATTCACCGCGAAAACATTTTGCACGACGCGGGCGCAACTTCACCGCGATCACTTGCCGAAGACGAAATCATAAAAATTATTCGTGACGCGGGACGAATTCCCAAAATCATTACGGAGGTTTTGCGATGAAAATTTTAGCTTCGGCGCACGAAAAATTTTCTTCGGGCGGACAGTTTGACGATAACATTGCGGACAACTCCAACTGTTCCCCCGCTTTTAAAGCGGGTCGTGACGCGGGACGAATTCCCAAAATCATTACGGAGGTTTTGCGATGAAAATTTTAGCTTCGGCGCACGAAAAAATTTCTTCGGGCGGGCGACTCAACGAGAATGAACTTCTTGCGCTGTACGACGAAAATAATTTGCTGTATCTGGCGAAATCTGCGCGGCACGTCAAGGAACGCAAGACCGGCAAAAAAATTTTTTACACGGTCAATCGCCACGTGAACTTGACAAACGTCTGTTCGGCGAACTGTCCGTTGTGCGCGTTCAGTTGTCAAAGCGGCGACAATCGCGCTTTCACGCTCGAACTTGACGACGTTGAAAAAAACTTGTCCCTTCTCCCTTGTCCCTTGTCCCTTTCAGAAATTCACATTGTC
>JAFUYE010000069.1 GCA_017470715.1 Selenomonadaceae bacterium | reverse complement strand
TTTGTCAACACCCTGTGCAAAAAAATTTTTTAGCCCGTTTTTCGCGTCCTGACGCCATCTTTCCCGCTTTCAACCACTTTCGCCAAAAAAAATCTCAAAAATTTTTTGCCCGCAACCCAATTTTTTTCGGCTTTTCGGGCTAAAATTTCCGCCGACAACCTCAAATTTTACTCCTCGACCGCCATCACATGACGTGCACCGTAGTAGCGAGCGACCAATAAATTCAAGCAAAAATTTTCGTCGACTGTTACCGCAAACAAAAATGCCCCGAAAGCAATACGAGGCAAGAATGCCCAAATGACGTGTGTCGGCAATTTTGCAATGCGCGGGCAAGTGTTGTATTATCTGCGCGAGGTGATTAAAAATGTGTTTGGCATTTCCGGCAAAAATTTTGGCGATTGAAGGCGATTTGGCGACGGTCGAACGAGCGGGCGTCACACGCAAAGCAAGTTTGATGCTCCTGCCCGAAGCAAAAGTCGGCGACTTCGTTTTAATTCACGCAGGCTTTGCAATGCAGACGATTGACGAGGGCGAACTTAAAATACGCGACGCGCTTGTTGCCGAAATGAACGGAGCACCGCGCACGGTTGAAAATATTTCGTCGGGAGTTTTGTAAATGGCTGACACGTTGAAACTTGTAAAAAAAATTTCGCGGCTTGCCGAGGGTAAAAAAAATTTGCGTTTGATGGAAGTTTGCGGAACTCACACCGTGGCGATTTTTCGTTCGGGCATTCGGCAAATTCTTCCCGAAAACGTCGAACTTGTCTCAGGACCGGGCTGTCCGGTCTGCGTGACGGATGACGATTTTATCGACAAGGCTATTTATTACGCACGCAAAAAAAATTTTATCATTGCGACTTTCGGCGACATGCTCAAAGTTCCGGGCACGCGCTCAACTTTGGCACGCGAAGCAGCGAACGACGCAAGAATCGAAGTTGTTTATTCGCCGCTGGATTGTATCGAATTGGCAAAAAAAAATCCGCGCAAGTCGGTAATTTTTTTGGCGGTCGGCTTCGAGACAACGGCACCCACTCAAGCGGCGACGGTTTTGACGGCACGGGCTCAAGGCGTAAAAAATTTATTCATGCTGTCGGCGCAAAAGTTAGTTCCGCCCGCACTGAAGTTTTTGCTCGGCGACGAATCAACCAAAGTCGACGGATTTTTATTGCCGGGACATGTGGCGGTTGTCGTCGGCGCGGATGCGTTTAACTTTTTGGCGACTGATTTTAAAATTCCGTCGGCAGTCGGCGGTTTCGAGGCAGACGAAATTTTGACGGCTTTGAAAAGTCTGCTTGAACAAATCGACAGCGGTCAAATTTATGTCGCGAACGATTACAAAAGCGTCGTTACGAACGAGGGCAACCTTACCGCAAAAAAAATCCTCGCGCAGGTTTACGAAGTCACGGATGCCGTTTGGCGCGGCATGGGCGAAATTCCTGCGTCGGGGATGAAGTTGCGCGATGAATTTGCTGCTTTCGACATTGAGCGCGTGGAGCCCGTCGAGCTTGATCGCGTCGAAAAAAAATCTGCGTGTCGTTGCGGCGAAGTTCTGCGCGGACTTGTCAAGCCGACGGATTGTCCGCTTTTCGGCAAGGCGTGCAAACCGCTTCACGCAATCGGCGCATGTATGGTTTCGGTCGAAGGTGTCTGCGCGGCGTGGTACAAATACGGCGGCGAAAAATTTAATTTTTAAAGGCTGTCGGTAAATTAATCAGCGGCGAACTTGAGACTGTCATAAAAAAGCAATTAGGAATTTGTAATCAGAAATGATTTTGCGTCACAATTCCTAATTGCAGTTTTAATGTACGTTACAAATTATCTGTTGCGGAAGTCTTCGTCCAAATCTTCGCGCCAGCTGTCGTCGTCGCGGGCACTTGCCGAAGGTGCTCTCATGAACGAAACGAAATTGCTCATTGCGCCGTAAACTTTTTCGGTACCGCGTTCGTCGGAATGATAGTTGACGGCGCGGCGGCGGTCGATACCGATTGAGTCGGCAACTTCGACAGCGTCAATGTTCGCGCCCAAAAAGACGAATTCCCAGCCGAATTCTTTTTGCTGTTCGATAAGCCGTTTGATTTCGGAATAGTTGAACTTGCGGCTTGCGTTTTCCATGCCGTCGGTCGTGATGATAAACACGGTTTTTGACGGGCGGTCTTCTTCGCGGGCGTATTTGTGGATATTGCGAATGTGTTTAATCGCGTCACCGACTGCGTCAAGCAATGCCGTCGTCCCGCCGACAACGTAATCTTTTTCGGTGAGCGGTTCAATTTTTTCAAGCGGAATTCTGTCGTGCAAAACCTGCGAACGGTTGCTGAACAACACCGTCGACACAAACGCCGTGCCTTCGTCCTCGGACTGTTGTTTTTTAATCATGGAGTTGAAACCGCCGATTGTGTCGCTTTCCAAACCGCTCATTGAGCCGCTTTTGTCGAGGATAAAAACCAGTTCCGTGATGTTTGCCATTGTGATAACCTCCTTTTGCGGAGGATTATACGGAAAATTTTTGACGATGTTGTCACTTCGCAAGTGACAAATAATTTATTTGCGCTTGAGCAAAACACTTTTCCCGTATTTGAAAAGCGTTTCGTTGAGTTCCATCAGGTTGAACCTTTTGTGTTCAATGAAACACGAAATGATAACGTCGCGTCTGACGGCGGTCGAGAGCGCGTAACCTGCGGTCTCCAAAAGTTTTTTCGTCGTCGGCAAATCGAGTTTGAGCGCGAAGGCGAACGAAATAACGGTATCTTTGCTCGGCTGATAATCTCTATTCTGTTTGATTCGCGAAAAAATTTGTCGGTCGACTTCAGCGTGGTTGTAAATTTCCGAAGGTTTTTTGCCGCTCTCTTTGATGAGCCGCATTAACATTTCGGAAAAGTTTCGCCGACCGGTTCGAATTGGCTGTCGTCTTCACGTTTATTGAAAATCAGACCTCCGAGAATACCACTAAAAGCAATCGGCGGAACAGCACAAGCTAACGCACCGAGTATCCTTGGCGGCGGAGAATTGTCATCTTTGTCAGTTGATTCGTCGCCCGTGAAATGTTCGGCAATATATTCGTCGAGTAACTTTTTAAATTCATTGTCAATCATCTTGAACACCTCCGCGCAGATTTTATCAAAGTTCGTCGCAAAAATTCAAGTTACTTTTAAAAAGTAACCAAACAGTTGGTGTAACCCGCAACGTTATCGCAATCAAAAAGCACGCCTCCAAACTTTGGGGACGTACTCTTTTTTATTTGCGAAACTTTTAAACGCGGTGATAACGTTTGTACCTTAGCCGAGAATTACAAGTGATTCGTGAGCTTTGACGGATTGACCTGCCGCGACGTTGAATTTTTTGACCGTGCCGTCAGCGTCTGCAGTGATTTCGTTCTGCATTTTCATTGCTTCGAGAATCAACAGGACATCGCCCGCTTTGACTGCCGCGCCTTCGTTGGCGACGAGTTTGACGACTTTGCCGGGCATCGGTGCATCAATCGAATGTTCGCCTGCGCCCGCCGCAACTTTGGGAGCCGCCGCAGGAGCAGGAGCCGCTTTGGGA
The DNA here is from genome assembly GCA_017470715.1 of Selenomonadaceae bacterium. Classification (GTDB taxonomy): domain Bacteria; phylum Bacillota; class Negativicutes; order Selenomonadales; family Selenomonadaceae; genus Quinella. The sequence continues at coordinate 1,933 of JAFUYE010000069.1, read as the reverse complement.
GCCGGTGCCGGTGCCGCTTTCGGTGCAGGAGCCGCTTTCGGTGCGCCGCCCGCCGCTTTGACTTCTTCGACTTCGACTTCGTAAGTCGTGCCGTTCACGGTAACGTTAAATTTTTTTGTTGCCATTGATTTAATACCTCCGATTTTATTTGCTCATTTTGGACGCGAGTGCCCAAGTATCGTTGCGTTTGATTTTGACTGCGACGACTTTACCGCCGCCGCACATTGCTTGAACCGCCGCCGTGATTGCCGCGATAATTTCGGGTTTAATTTTTTCAGCCACAGTAACTCCTCCTCAATGAGCTTTAAGCTTTTAGCTTTTAGCTTTTAGGGTGACGAATTTCCTGAAAGCTGACAGCTGACAGCTGAAAGCTTTTTACAACGGAATGTTGCCGTGTTTTTTGGCGGGACCGACTTCGCGTTTGCTTGCCAAAGCGTTGAGTGCCGTGATAATCAGCGGACGAGTTTCCTTCGGCTCGATAACCATGTCGGCATAACCGCGTTCGGCAGCTTTGTACGGCGTCGCGAATTCTTCGACGTATTCGGCAGTCTTTTGGTCTTTGTCGGGGTCTTTGCGGAAAATGATATTCGCCGCGCCCGCAGGACCCATAACCGCGATTTCAGCGGAAGGCCACGCCATAACTTGATCCGCGCCCAATTCACGACAGCACATCGCGATATACGAACCGCCGTAAGCTTTGCGGGTGATGACGGTGACTTTCGGCACGGTCGCTTCGGAATAAGCGTAAAGCATCTTCGCGCCGTGACGGATAATGCCGTTATATTCCTGGTCGACACCGGGCAGGAAACCGGGCACGTCAACCAAATTCACCAACGGCAGATTGAACGCGTCGCAGAAACGAATAAACCGCGCAGATTTATCCGAGGCGTCAACGTCAAGGCAACCCGCCATAACCGCAGGTTGATTCGCGATAATGCCGACACTGCGTCCGCCGAAACGTGCAAAGCAGGTGATAATGTTCGTCGCGAAATGTTGATGAACTTCGTAAAATTCGCCGTCGTCGACAATCATGCGAATGACTTCCTTCATGTCGTAAGGCGCATTGGGATTGTCGGGAATAATCGTGTTAAGTTCTTCGTCTTGACGGTCGGGGTCGTCTTCGGTTTCAACCAACGGCGCATCTTCCAAATTGTTCGACGGCAGGAAACTGAGCAGATAGCGAATTTGTTTAATGCAATCTTCTTCGTTCTCCGCCGCGAAATGAGCAACGCCCGAACGGCTGTTGTGCGTCATTGCGCCGCCGAGTTCTTCAGCGGTAACTTCTTCCGCCGTGACGGATTTGATAACCGCAGGACCCGTGATGAACATCTGGCTGGTGTTTTTGACCATGTAAATAAAGTCGGTGATAGCCGGTGAGTAAACAGCACCGCCCGCGCAGGGTCCCATGATAACGGAAATTTGCGGAATGACGCCGCTTGCCGCCGTGTTGCGGAAGAAAATTCCCGCGTAACCGCTCAAAGCGTCAACAGCTTCCTGAATGCGTGCGCCGCCCGAATCGTTAATGCCGATAAGAGGTGCGCCCATTTTCATCGCCAAATCCATGACTTTCCAGATTTTGTGCGCGTGTTTTTCGCCGAGTGAACCGCCTTCGACGGTGAAATCCTGCGCGAACGCGTAAACAAGTCGTCCGTCAACAGTGCCGTAACCGGTTACGACGCCTTCGCCGGGAAGTTCTTTTTTCTCTTGACCGAAATTGGTGCAACGATGCTTGACGAACATATCGAGTTCAACGAAAGTGCCTTCGTCGAAAAACATATCGATACGTTCGCGGGCAGTCATCTTGCCTTTTTCGTGTTGTTTATCAATTCTCGACTTGCCGCCGCCCTGAAGGATATGTTCCTTTTTGGACTGCATCAAGTCAATTTTTTCTTGAACTGTAGCCATCAAATCACTCCTGAAAATTTGTTAGCGA
>JAFUYE010000068.1 GCA_017470715.1 Selenomonadaceae bacterium | reverse complement strand
TTCGCGTCGACCGGTTCAAGCCAATCCGTCGAAACTTCCGAACTGGATTGCATTATCGACAGGTGTTGCATCATTTTGCCCGGTGCCGCGCCGTGCCAATGTTTGACGCCTTCGGGTACGGTGAACACGACGCCGGGTTTCAACTCGACGGGGTCTTGTCCCCAAATTTGAACGTAGCCTGTGCCCGATTCCGCAACCAGAATTTGACAGGTGCCGTGGTGAATGTGCCAGAACGTGTGTGCGCCGTCAATAAATGTCACGCAAGCGACGTTGATTGAATCTTTGACGGACAGCGGTGCCAAAAACGTTTGACCCGTGAAATATTTTTCATAGTTGACGTTGGGATTGCCAATCGGGAAGAACGTCCCGCCGGAGTTCGCGACTTTAACCGCAACTTCGTCCGCCGAAGGATAATCAGCCGCTTGAGCCTGCGCGCCGAAAGTCAAGCACGTCGCCGCCGTCAATGCCGCCAAAAATTTTTTACCGAACATGTTTGCCATCTCCTCAGTTTCAGATTTCGCGAACATTTTATATCACGAAAGCCGAAACTTTCAACTTCAAGCGTGGTTCAACCTTTGGTAAACATGTCGAAGAGAACTTGCGGATCTTTGGTCGTGTAAGCTTTCTGCAAATCTTCTTCGGAATATTCCATTGTAATTGTCGCAAGGTTCGCGATAATCGCAAGATGGTCGTCGCCTTTGCCCGCGATACCAACAATCAGATGAGCGGTGTTTTCGTCGGAGAATTTGACGCCTTGCGGATATTGCATGACGACGAGACCGGTTTTGATGACGTGTTGTTTAACAGCGTTTTCGCGGTGCGGAATTGCGATACCTTGACCGATGTAAGTTGAAATGTCGCGTTCGCGAGCCAACATGCCTTCGATATACGGTTTTTCGACGTAGCCGCTCTTGAACAGGAGTTCGCCCGCCGCTTTAATCGCTTCCTCTTTGCTGACGGATTTCAAACCGACTTTGACGTTTTCTTTGAGCAGGACGCCTTCTTTAAGGGTGGTGCCTGTCGATTCTTCTTCGCCGCCGTCGGACGCGGGAGCTTCAACGCCGCCGCCTTTGAGACGTTCGCTGATGATGTCGTAAACGTTGTTGTTGGTGAAATCTTTAACCCAAATGTGTTCGGCTTGCGGAGAGTCTGCGCGTGCACGTTCGGCAAGTTTTTCGTGCGAAACAACAATCTGCGCGTCTTTGGGAATGTTGCCGATTGCGAAGTTTTTGACGGTGATATTTTTGTAGCCGTCTTTCTGAAGTTTTTTGCGGAGAGCAGCCGCGCCGAGTGCCGAAGAGCCCATGCCCGCGTCGCAAGCGTAAGCGATAAATTTGATGTCTTTGCCGGCAACTTGTTTTTCGCCCGCTTGACCTTTCGACGCCGCTTTCATGGCTTTCATGTTGGCTTGAGCCGCTTCGAGCGCGTCTTCTTTTTCAGCGTCCGCCGCTGCCGTTGCCTTGATGAAAATTGAACTTACTGCGAAACTCACGCCCGCCGCCGCCGCGACAGCCGCAACGTTGGCGAAGTACGCGCCGGGGGCCGTCATTGCCATAATCGCGATAAACGAGCCGGGAGCCGCCGGAGCAACCAAACCGCCGTTAAGCAGTGTCAAAGTGAAAACGCCCGTGACGCCGCCCGCCATAACCGCAAGAATCAGCGTGGGTTTCATGAGGACGTAGGGGAAATAAATTTCGTGAATGCCGCCGAAGAAGTGAATGATAACCGCGCCGGGTGCCGAGCCTTTCGCGTTGCCGACGCCGAACAACGAATATGCGAGCAACACGCCGAGGCCGGGACCGGGGTTCGATTCAATCATGAAGAAAACCGACTTGCCGACTTCCTGCGCCTGTTGCATACCGAGCGGAGTGAAAACGCCGTGGTTAATCGCGTTGTTCAGGAACAAAATTTTTGCAGGTTCAACGAGGAGCGACACGAGCGGAAGGAGTCCCGCGTTGACGATTGCGCCGACTGCCGAGGCAAGTCCGTCCGTGATGCTTGAAACAATCGGACCGACAAAACTGTAAGCCGCGCAGGCAAGCACGCCGCCGAGGATACCTGCCGAAAAGTTGTTGACGAGCATTTCAAAGCCGCCGGGGATTGAGTCTTGCGCCGTTTCGTCGAACTTTTTAATCACGACGCCGCCAATCGGACCCATAATCATTGCGCCCATAAACATCGGAATATCCGTGCCGACGATAATACCTGCGGTTGCAATCGCGCCGACAACGCCGCCGCGGTGACCGTAGATAACTTCGCCGCCCGTGAAGCCGATAAGCGTCGGGAGTAACCATTTCGCCATCGGTCCGACAAGTTCCGCAAGTCCCTCGTTGGGTATCCAGCCTGCCGGAATGAACAGAGCCGTGATGAAGCCCCACGCAATGAACGCGCCGATATTCGGCATAACCATTGCGCTCAAGAAGCGACCGAATTTTTGCATGGCCTCTTGCATGAGTAACACCTCCAAAAAATTTGTAGCATTAATCTTATGTTGCATTTTAAACGGCAAATTGAATACTTGCAAGCAAAACACCTTGCGCCCCGTCCGTTGCGACTGCGGACAAAATTTCACGACGGCATAACTACGCACTTTTAACGCGAACGTGCGACAAAAATTTTTCGCGACGAATAAAATTGCCCGTGCCTGTGCTATAATCGGCGCAAGAATTTTTTACGGCAACAAAATTTAAGTGATTCCATGACGCGAAGCGTCAACTGTTTAGTTACTTTTTAAAAGTAACCGCAAGAATTTTTTATGGGTGATTCACATGCAAGACGAAAAATCTAAAACTTACTACTCGGAGCAACGAGAACTGTTGCGCGATACTTTTGCCGAAATCGGGCAGAAAGTCGAATTGATTTTGACTGTCGGGCAACTGCTCATGGAAAATGGCGCGGACACCACGCAAATCATGCGGGATATGAAACGTGTTGCCGCATTCATGGGCATCGACGAAAGTAAATTTCACCTGCACGTAATGTACTCGACGCTCATGCTAAACATCAGCGACGAACACCGGTCGCACACGTCGTTTCGCAAATGCCCCAAACACGGCGTCAACATGCGAATAATTTCGGCGATAAGTCAGTTGACGTGGCGGGCAATGCGCGAACATTACACGCTTGACGAATTCAAAAGCGAACTCGAATCTGTCGGCAAACGTCCGCGCTATCCGCATTGGCTGATGATTTTGGCGGCGGGCACCGGTTGTGCCTCATTTTGTACGCTGTTCGGTTGCGACCTCAACGCGGCGATTTACACGATGATAAGCGCGAGTATCGGCAAAATTGTTCAGATGCAATGCGCCGAACGTTTCGGAATTAATCCTTACGTGTCAATGACATTTGCGGCGTTTGCAGCTTTGACCGTCGCCGACTTGATGCACTTGTTGCCGACCTCGACACCGTGGCACCCGATGGTTGCCGCGTCGCTGTTTTTGGTTCCCGGCGTTCCGATAATCAACGCGTTCAGCGACATGCTCAACACGTATTTAATCGTCGGCACGGCTCGAATCTTGCACACGTTGATAATCGTCGGATCAACGGCTTTCGGGCTTGTCTTCGCTATCGGCATGTCGGATTTCGATCCGTTCACGGAAGAGGCACTTGTGTTACAAAGCAATTATCTGCTGTTCACGATTGCGGCGGCTGTCGGTGCGGCAAGTTTCGCGTTACTGTTCAACATGCCGAAACGTTTGTTGATTGCGTCGGCGATTGGCGGAGCGATTTGCGTTTGCACGAGAAATTTTTTCATATTTGAACTTGGCATGAGTTCAGCCGTCGGTACACTCGCGGGCGCGACGTTGGTCAGCGTCCTTGCCGTCAAAGCGATACATTGGCTTCACACGCCGTCACTGGTTTTGGTCGTGCCGGCAGTAATTCCGCTCGTGCCCGGCGTTCCGATTTATTATACGCTGTACGCGACAATCAACATACACCTGCTTTCGCTCGCAGGACTTTTCGAAGCAATTCAAATCGGCGTCAACGCGACGTTGACAGTCTTGGCGATTGCAATCGGCGCGGCAATGCCGTCACTTTTCGCAAATCGGTCATTGGAGCGCATGAGCAAGGACAAGCAGGAAAAATTACTCAACGAAATTTACGAAACCGACATAAAGGAGTGATTCATTTGCACGAATCAGTTAAAAATCTGTCGCTCAAAGATTACAACCCTTGCGGCGAATTGACGGGCGTTGAACGCGAAATTTGCGACGAGGCGACAAAAAATTTTCCGAATCTGCCTTTTTCCGAAGTGATGCGCACCGTTGCCGTAAAATTTATTGCCGAACTTGAACGCAAAAAATTTTTCCCGAACGAAGCCGCGCTTGTCGATTGGTCTTTGCACGAATTGAATCAAGTCGAGTGGCATGTTGTCGTTCAGTTTGGCGATTCGTCGCCGCTTGAAGTCGGGCTGTCGAAATATTTGGCGCACGTCCTTTACGAAAATCGCTACAATGTTCACTACAACGCGCTGGTCAATTATTGCCGCACGCTCGACGAAAAAGTTTTTGCCGCCGATTTGACAAGTGAACAACTCGAACAAAAAATCGATTCGCTCGCCAAAGAGGCAGATTATTCGACGAAAGTCAACGACCTGATTGAACAGTTGCATAATTTTATCAAAGGTTCCGGCTCAATTTGTTTAGCTGACATAGTGACGACGATTTTCGATGTGTTCACCTGAGAAATTTATTTCGGCGCGGGCACGTGCTGTACGAAAATCGTTACAACATTCATTACAACGCGCCGGTGAATTTTTGTCGTGACTTTGACGAGTCGAAAGTTGCCGTCGGTTTGACCGGTGAGCAACTTGAAACGCAAATAAATTCTGTCGCGCAAGAGGCGGATTGTTCGTCAAGCGTCAATCAGCTGACCGAAAAAATTTCGCCCGTTATCGGCGGCTCGCAGATAAACAGTATAATCGACGGGATTGTCGCCCTGCTCGATGCGTTCGTCTGAAAAATTTTTGGCAGGCTGTGTAATCAAAATTTCTTGACAAAGTCGAATTGCTGTCCGACGAAAAACTCGACAACGTCAATCCCGCGTGCATGAGCGAGGCTTTCATCAACGGCGAAATCACCGGAGGCGAAGATTTTTGACGAAGTACGAAGCGGCGGCGCGTATCTTTGTCACCAAAACTGAACGGGAGGCGGAACACTGTCTCCCGTTTCTTTTGGCAACGTGCGCCCGCTTGACGGAAAATTTTTTAAGACGTTGGAAGCGTCGGTGCTTGCCCGTGAAAAGTTGCATTACGGCTGTTCGTATTGGAACGTTCGGGACATGTTGCTTTGCGGCGTGCGAACGGATGCGCTTGAATTTCTCGACGGGCGTTTTCGACTCAAAGCCGGTTCGTTGTGGCAAAGCGTCGACGTTAAAGCGTGGAAAAAGTCAATCGTGAAAATTTTGCGGCTGAAACGAATGACGCGTAGCCTTGAATCCGCACTGACTGGACGTTCGCCCGAATTCAGATTTCAACAGGCGACGCAGGCGGCACAAAAGTTGGCGGAAAATTTTTGTCCGTTGCCGAATAAAACTTCGGTGTTGCTTATCAATCGCGCTCACTCGTTGCCGAAAGATTACGTCGCGGAAAATTTGGTTGAGCTTGCAAAAGTTCCGCGCAACTTCATGATGACGAAACCGGAAATGCGTTTGGCGGAGTCGGCTTATCTTGCGGCAAATGAAATGTTCGCGTGCGTCGGCTATTGGGCAGGCGATATGCGGACGACGCGTACCGACTTCGACGACGAAGAAGATTTTGCTTGGTGGCTGAAAAATATTCGTTCGCGAAGCAGAATCAAAACCAATGTTACCGTGACGCCCGAAGACAGCATTGTTACGTTTTCGACGTGCGCTTATCCCACTGAAGGCGATTTCGATCAATATGCCGCTTACGGCGTGTTGCGCAAGTCAGACGATGAAGCCGCCGTCATTTGATAAAATTCGTTGCGGGCGGCTGACGGATTGGCTGATGTGCGCGGTGACGTTCGCCGTGTATCTCGTGACGTTGCCGCTTGACTTGTTGCTCGGAATTCCGTTTCGCTGTTTGCCGCGACCGGTCAAAAAAGTTCCGCCCGAAATTGATTGGGGAATTGTCATGGGTTGCGGCTACGACGTTTCGACTAACACACTGCACTCCCGATTGGATACGGCAATTCAACTTCACCGACAATGCCCGAATATGCGGTTCATGTTATCGGGCACGGAGATTGACGACTATTCGGAGCCGCATTACATGGAAAATTATTTGCGGCAACGCGGCGTTCCTGCAGAGAAAATTTTTCGTGACGGCAAAGGTTTCAATACCGCCGCGACTTTCAAAAATGCTCGACGTTTCGGGATTGCCCGCGCAGTTATCGTGACGAATGATTTTCATCTGTTGCGTTGCGTCGACACGGCACGGCTTTACGGCTTGCAGGCTTACGGCTATGTTGTTCCCGTCGCGAACAAAACGTTGCGCCCGTATCGTTGGCGATATTGGTTGCGGGAAAAACTTGCGCATTATTGGGGCTACGGCAGATTTTTGCTTGAGAGGTGGAAAAATGCAACCGAATCATGAAAACGAAATTGTCAACACCGCCGACGGTCATCAGTGGCACATTACCGAACAGGACGGCTTGTCTGCGGGACTTACCTTGCAAAATGCCGACGGTTCGCCCGGCACGTGGGGACACATGTGGAATGTTGGAATATATCATTTTCGCGGCAAGCTCGTCACGCTGAAGGAAGCGCGGGCGTTGTTGAAATTCGCGGTGACAAATCGTCGTTGTGCCGAAACTTTGGACGAAGCAATTTTTTGACGGATTGGGGCTTGCAATTTATAAAGCAATCTGCTACAATCACAAACGTTTTCGGGTTGTGGCTCAGTTTGGTAGAGCACCGTGTTCGGGACGCGGGGGTCGCAGGTTCAAATCCTGTCAACCCGACCAACAACGAAATTTACAGGCGGGAGTCAAGTGCTTCCGCCTTTTGCGTTATGCAGACGGTTACGAAATTTTTAACGTTGTCGCTTCGATTCGGCTGATTCGTGAATTTGAGTTTGTAGATCTACTTTTTCTTTGCTTGCGCGAATGTACAATCCAAGTGCAACAGATGAAAAACTCACGGTATCCTGCTAAAATGTTTGTAATTCAAAAAGGCAGGAATATACCATGAGTTACAAACATCTTAGCATAGAGGAGCGCGA
>JAFUYE010000067.1 GCA_017470715.1 Selenomonadaceae bacterium | reverse complement strand
TCTATCGATCTATCAATCTATCGATCTATCAATCTATCGATCTATCGATCTAGTCACTAGTCCCCTATTACGCATTGTTTACATCAGGTTCGTCATATCCAAAATCGGCAACATGACTGCGAACACTAAAGTTGCGACGATTACGCCGGCGAGCAACGTTCCGAAAATTTCTGCCTTCGCGGGCAACGAACGCAAAATTTCTTCGACTTCAAAATCCGCCATTGATTCGCATTGCCGCAGCATTGTAACGAGTTCGCCGCCCGCTTCGCCCGTCACCAGCAAGCCGACATACAACGACGGGAAATTTTTTTGTCCGACAAGCACGCCGAAACTTTCGCCGTGTTCGACGGAAAATTTTATTTCGGTCAAGATTTTTTGTGCGGAAAGATTTTTCGTAGCCGCCGCGCATAATCTTAACGCTTCGTCCAAAGTCACGCCGCTTTCAAGCAGGAAACTTAATCGCCCGAAAAAATTTCGCAACTCGACTTCGCGCAAAAGTTTCGTTTTGAGTTTGAGTTTGTCAAGAAAAATTTTCACCGCCGAATTTTTCAGGACGAGTGCCGTTATGCCCGCGACGATTGATAAAATTGCCGTCAACGTCAAAAGCCAATGTTCCGACAAAAATTTTCCGACGTGCAGAAAAATTATCGTCACAAGCGGTAAATCGCCGCCGCGTTCAGCGAAAAAATTTTCAAACACGGGCAACGTCACATTGATTAGCACGACTGCCGCAATGACTGCCGCGAACAAAACGAAGACGGGATAGTACATTGCGCCGCGAACTTTTTTTTCGATTGCATAATTTCGTTCGAGTTGTGCCGACAATCGCGCCGTCACGTCCTGCAAATTGCCGCTTGCTTCGCCGATTTCGATGGATTGAATTGCATCGCTGCCGAAAATTATTTCACGCCGTTTGAGTGCCGCAGAAAAATTTTCGCCGTCTTCGATTGCGTTGACAAGTTCCGACAAAATTTTTTTCGACGGTTCGTCGACTGCCGCGTTCGCCAAAGTTTGTAAAGATTCGTGCAAAGTCATCACGCCGAGCATCACGCTGAGTTCGCGGAAAAAAACTGCCCGCCATTGTCCGCCGAGTTTGAATTTAAGCAAAAAATTTTCCGTAACCTGCGCGAAATTCGATTCGGTTTGCTGAAGGCTGACGACGGTGACGCCCTGATAATTCAACGCCGCGTAGGCTTCCGAATAATTTTCCGCCTCAAGCGTGCCGCGTTGTTCGACGGATTGCGCGTTGTAACCTCTGAACTTAAATTTTTTCATTTCTAATTCCTTAATAAGGGACCAGGAACCGGAAATTAATTCCTAATTCCTAATTCCTAATTCCTAATTGCTTTAACGCCGCGTCCATTGTTTGCATACCGAGTGCCCGCCCGCTCATCATGACGTTTGGAAGTTGCACGTATTTTCCCTGCCGAATCAGCGAACGTGCCGCAGGATTTGCGATTAAAACTTCCGCCGCGCAGGTTCGTCCGCGTGAAGTTTTGACGAGCTGTTGAGAAATTATCGCGCTGAATTCGTCGGCGAACAAGTCACGGATTGCGTCGCGCTGAACGAGCGGGAACATTGTTTCGACGCGCATTGCCGTTTCCGCCGCCGATTTCGTGTGCAATGTCGCCAAAACCAAAACGCCCGCCGCCGAGGCTTCCAAAGCCGCGTGCATTGTCGCCGCGTCGCGAATTTCGCCGATTAACAACACATCGGGCATTTCGCGCATTGCCGTTCGTACCGCGTCCGCGAAGTTCAAAAAATCTTGTCCGAGTTCGCGTTGGCTGACGAAAGATTTTTCAGCCGCGAATTCGTATTCTATCGGGTCTTCGAGCGTCAACAGGTGACACGGGCGCGAATTGCAAAGTTCGTTCAGAAATGCCGCCAACGTCGTGGATTTTCCTGAGCCGGTTCGTCCCGTAACCAAAATCAAACCTTGTGCGGCGTCAAAAAATTTTTTCAACGCGGGCGGTGCTCCCAACGAATCAAGCGACGGAATTTCTTTGGCGATTAATCGAAATGCAATCGCGGGAAATTTTCTTTGATGATAGACATTGACGCGGAAACGACGATTGATTTTTTCGTCGACGTGCGAAAAATCCACCGCCAAATTTTTTTCGAGTTCTGCGCGAAGTCGTTCCGTCAATAATTCGTCCAAAAATTTTTCGACGATTGAAACGGTCAAAATTTCTCCGCGTGAAAACAATTCGCCGTTGACGCGAAAAAAAGGCGGCTGCCCGATTGTCAGATGAATATCCGAGGCGTCGAGCGTTGCCGCGTCTTGCAAAATTTGTTCAAGCATTATCTGTTCTCCTGCAGTCAAAAATTACTGCTTAGTTTCTGCCTTTGCCGAGATCTTCACCCGGCGACGGCGCGTTGTCAATCACGGGTTCCGGTTCGTTGTAAACGGGCTCCGGTTCGGTATAAACCGGCTCCGGTTCACGATAAACGGGTTCAGGTTCGCGAATCGGTTCCGGTTCACGATAAACGGGCTCCGGCTCACGATAAACGGGCTCCGGTTCGCGAATCGGTTCCGGTTCCGGCGTGTAATCCGGCACACCTTCGGGCTTGCGCGTGTAATCCGGTTCGGGTTCACGCACGGGCTCATTATAAGTCGGTTCGGGATCACTGTATCGCCCGCGAGGCGCAGGTTCTTCGTCGTAATAATCGCGGCGTCTGTTGTTCGACGGCGGTGGCTCAGCGGAAGATTTTACGTTGCGGCGTTCGACAACCAAACTGTCAAAATCATGTGCGGGCACGTTGAGCAAAGCATTTTGCATAAAGTGACTCCAAATCGTTGCGGGAAGTCCGCCGCCCATAATTCCATTCAAACTTGTGTTGTCGTCGTTGCCAATCCAAACTGCGGCGACGAGGTCGGGCGTGTATCCGACAAACCACGCATCTTTGTAATCGCTGGTCGTGCCGGTTTTGCCCGCCGCGGGTCGTCCGATATTCGCGCCTTTGCCGGTGCCTCTGGTGATAACTTCTTCGAGCATCGTGGTTAAATCGGCGGCACTTTCCGCGCTGACAACTTGCCTGCCTTCGGGAACGGTTTCATGAATTATGTTGCCGTTGCGGTCGAGAACTTTTGTAATCGCGACGTGGGGCATGTGAACTCCGCCGTAGGCGAAAGTTCCGTAAGCCGACGCAATTTCAAGTGGTGTGACGCCTCTGGTCAAGCCGCCCAGTGACGTTGCCAAATTTGTATCGTTCGGGTCGCCGTCAAGAACGAAAGTTGTAATGCCCATTTCCTGCGCGTAGTAAATCGGTTTGTCCATGCCGAGAGCTTGAGCGATTTTGACTGTCGGGACGTTCATTGAAAAAGTTGCGACGGTTCGCAAGGTAACGTTGCCGCTGAAACGTCGACTGTCGTTTTGCGGTTGCCAGCCGCCGATATTAATCGGGCTGTCTTCAATGACGGTATCGGGCGTGTAATTGTTTTCGAGCGCGGCGATAAATACAAACGGTTTGAACGCGGAGCCCGGTTGACGTTCCGCCATTGTTGCGCGATTGAATTGATCTGTGCCGCGTCCGCCGACCATTGCGCGAATGTAACCGGTTGAAGGTTCAATGGCGACAAGCGAGCCTTGCGGTTGAACAATTCCGTTTGCGTCCGTGTAATCTTGCGGCAAATAAATCGTGACGGCTTCTTCCGCCATGCGTTGCATATCCATATCAATCGTCGTGTAAACTTTCAGACCGTCTTTGTAAACGGCATCCGCGCCGTAACGGTCAACCAAAAGTTGCGTGACGTATTCGATAAAATACATTGCGTCTTTGTGTTTTTCGGGAACGTTGGGCGACGCGAAAGTCATTTCGCCTTTTTTCGCCGCCATTGCCTCGTTGTAATTTATGTAACCGTAAGTAACCATTTGGTCAAGCACGGTGTTGCGGCGTTCCATTGAAGCGTTAATGTTGTTGAACGGCGAATAATAGTTCGGGCTTTTCGGAATTCCCGCGAGCATTGCGCATTCCGCCAAATTCAAATCTTCGACGTTCTTGCCGAAATAAGTTTTGGCGGCCGCTTGAACTCCGTAAGCACCTTGCCCGAAATAAATCTGGTTCAAATACAGCTCAAGAATTTCTTGCTTGGTGTATTGCTTTTCGAGTTGCAACGCCAGAAAAATTTCCTGAATCTTGCGCTTGTAAGTTCTGTCCTGCGTGAGGTAAGCATTTTTTGCAAGCTGTTGAGTTATCGTGGAGCCGCCCTCGGCAATTTCATGCGCGACAATATTCGTGTAAAATGCGCGCAAAAGTCCGCGTGGGTCAACGCCTTTATGTTCGTAAAAACGATTGTCTTCGATTGCGATAAATGCATGCTGAAGGTTCGCGGGAATTTGTTCGATTTTGACGGGCACGCGATTTTCCGTTGCGTGAATGATTGCAATTTCGTTGCCCGCCGAATCGTAAATGTGACTGGACGCGGGCGGCAAGATGTCTTTGGACAAATCGGCCTTCGCGTTGATGTTCGCCGTGACGAAACCGATACCGATTCCGACAGCCATAACGATGACAAAAATTATAAGTCCGATAAAAAGTTTCAGGAACGTTGAAGATTTTTTCTTCGGCGGCGGTGAAGTCGAAGTATCGCCGTGATCTTGTGGTGTCATGTTCGTAAATCCCTCCCAAACGTCAAGTATATTACCACAACGAATATCGCCGCGTCTACAAAGCCGTTTATTAAATTTGTTTGCACCGAGGTCTGTCGGCGAGTTTTGTTGCTTCGATTCGGCTGATTCGTTGAACTTGAATTTGTTTTATCAACTTTTCTTTGCTTGCCCAAAGAAAAGTTGCAAAAGAAAGGGCACTCCTGCGGAGAGCTTGGTCGTTCGTTGTAAAAATGCTGTCGCTCACACGAAGTCAATGTTGCCCGCAAATTTCGCATCACGCGAAATACGCGGGCAGCGGCGCACGTCCTGTGCGCCGGATTTTCGCATTACGCATTACCGATAAACGCCGTTTTACTTTTCGGCAACAATCGGGTATTATGGCGGCACAAAAATTTACGGGGAGGCAAATTTCATGACAGACGTACAAAACCGACACGACGGGCGCGGCATAAAAATTTTTCGGACGGGCGTAACGGGTGTGCAGTTACCGTTTTTAATTTCTGACGGCGACAAAACTCAATCGGTCGTCGCGCAAATTCGATTCACGGTTGCGCTTGCCGATAACCTGCGCGGGACGCACATGAGCCGCTTGATGGAGATTTTGACGGATTGGACGCAAACGCCGTTGAAAATGTCCGACACGGAAAAAATTTTGCTTGACGCGCTGAAAAAACTTTCGACGGATTTCGCGGCGATAAATTTGGCGTTCAAATTTTTTATTGAAAAACTTTCGCCCGTGTCGCAAAAAAGTTCATTGTCGGCTGTGGATTGTCTGTGGAGCGGCGAACTTGAACGCGGGCAACACATGAAATTTACTTTGGGATTGACGGTGCCTTTCACGTCGCTTTGTCCGTGCAGTAAAGAAATTTCGGATTTCGGCGCACACAATCAACGGTCGCTGTGCAAAGTTCGATTGACTTTCGCGGACGCGGATAAACTTTCCGACGCGTCGATTGAAAAATTCGTGCGGTTAATCGAGGCTCAAGGTTCGTCAGAAATTTTCCCGTTGCTCAAGCGCGAAGATGAAAAATTCGTCACGGAGGCAGCTTATCAAAATCCGAAGTTCGTCGAAGACATTTTGCGCGACACGGTTTTGACTTTGCGGCGAGTGAAAAATTTGGCGGCGTTCGCTGTCGAGTGCGAGAACTTTGAATCAATTCACGCGCATAACGCCTTTGCCGCTCACGAAGAAATTTGCGATTGATATTGTGCCGTAACAATTCCTAATTCATAATTCCTAATTCCTAATTCCTAATTGATTTGTCGGAGGTCTTATCATGAAACGTTTCAAAAAAATTTTTATCACGGCTCTGTTGCTGTTGACTGCAACTTTCGCAAGTCCCGCGCAGGCTTACGAATTGAAAGAAATTTCGCTGACCGAATTCGATAACGTTTGGTTCGGCAACGCGCAAAATGATTCGGCGAAAACCGGCGTCACGGTAGCGATTTTCCCGAACGGTGCACGTGTCGGCGTCGAAATTTCCGGCGGCGGTCCCGCGTCACGAGAAACACCCGTAATTTCACCGACGACGGCTCCCACGCCCGTCAACGCGATTGTTCTTGCGGGCGGTTCGGCTTACGGTCTTGCGGCGTCAGATGGCGTCATGCGTTGGCTCGAAGAAAATAATATCGGCTTCGACACGCGGGCGGCTCTCGTCCCAATCGTCGTGCAAAGCGACATTTACGATTTAAGTTACGGCAGCGCGAAAATTCGTCCCGATTCGGCAATGGGTTACGACGCGTGCAAAAATGCAAAACGTCACGGCGAAATTGTTTCGGGCAACTTTGGCGCGGGCACGGGTGCAACCGTCGGCAAACTCGGCGGCATGGCTCGTTCGCAAAAATCGGGACTGGGCGTCTGTGCGGTTCAAGTCGGAGATTTGAAACTTGCCGCGATTGTCGTCGTCAACGCGCTGGGTGACATTTACGACGAACGCACGGGCAAAAAAATTGCCGGTCTGTTGACCGACGACAGAAAAAATTTTTCGGATTCACGCGCCGCGCTCTACGGTTTGACGACGCAAACGGATTTATTCAACCGCGAAAATACGACAATCGGCATGATTATCACCAACGGAAATTTTGACAAAACCCAACTGACGAAAATCGCTTCAATGACGCAGAACGCTTATGCCCGTTCGATTAAGCCCGTCGGAACTTTGGCGGACGGCGATACGATTTATGCGGCGTCGGTCGGCGAAGTTTCTGCAGATTTGAACATGGTCGGGACGCTTGCCGCCGAAGTCATGAGCGAGGCGATTCGTCGTGCCGTCGAAAGTTCGCAAATTCCGGACGTAGAATTTTTAAAACATATTTATCGCTGAAGTTCGTCCTTCATTTTATCCAAAATGTCTTTACGGTCGAGTTTTGTAACGGTCGTCGTTTCATTAAAGGCACGGTCGAAATTGCACAGCGCGTTAAACAGACAATATCTGCAGGCGTCGTCGCTGTCGGAAAGTTTGGCGGGCTTCACGTCGATACAACCGTCAAGAATTTTTTCGGCGGACGTGAGCAAAATTTTTTCCGCGTAAGCAACAATCGTCTTGAGTTCGTCGCTTGAGGCAAGATTATTTTTCTTGAAGTCGACAAATTTTTTTGAGCTGTCGACGGCATTCCGAATATTTTCGTCAATGCGAATCAAACCGGGCATTTTCAATTCGTCGTTGAATTTTTCTTTGGCTTCGTCGTCAGTCAAGCCGTGTGTCGAAGGAATTTTCAGCAGGCAGTACAGCATTGCAACACCTTCGCGCCCGTCGGTTTCGGGAAGATTTTTTGCCGCGTTCAAATAAACGGCAAGTTGCAAACTCAGCCCGTGAAAAATTTTTTCGAGTTTCAACGCCGCTTTGCCGGTCTTGTAGTCGACAATCAGAAAATATTTCCCGTCGTCGCTCAAGTCGATTCGGTCGATTCGCCCGCTCAAATCAAGTGCCGTGTCGCCGACTTTAAGGTTGTCATCGTCGAACGGTGCTTCAAAAATCGCGGGTTGAAATTTGCTGACTTCATCCAACTCAATCAGTCGCGTCAACGATTCGACGGCGACTTTTTTTATGCGTTCGCGGCGGTGCTCCAAAGTTTTCGTGCTTGACAGAATTTTGTTGTGAACTTTCGGCAACACGTCGGTCAAAATTTTTTCGACGCGGTCGACAACTTCGGATTTCTTGACGGACGACCACGGGCGATTTTCGTTTTTGAGTTCGCGCCCGAAACGGCTCATCACCGCGTGCAAAATGTTGCCGATGTCGGGTGCCTGAACTTTGTACTCAACGCGTTCTTGAAGATTCAGCCCGTGCGTCGCGAAAAATTTAAACGGGCATTCATTGAACTTTTCGAGTTTGCTGACGGAACCGCGAAAATTTTTTTCGGGCGCGTAAAGTTTTCGGGCAGTTTCGGGCGACAAAATTTTTTCGTCCGGCACAAAATCAATTTCACTGCCGAGGTTGCTCAGCACGTCGAGCGAAATTGTTTCGGTTTGAATTTGCGGGAAAATTTTCTGCAGGCGCGTCACCAAACTTGACGGGGAAATTTTTTTACCTTCGGCGTCGGCTGTCGGCCACGAAATTTGCAGAAATTCCCGCGCAGAATTCAGCCCGCGATAAATCAAAAATTTTTCTGCCAAAGCCTGTTCTTTGCCGCCGCGTGAAATTTCGGTGCCCGATTCGTTAAGCCGTAATCTGTCCGCGTCGTCAAGCAAATTTTTTTCGGTCAACTTGCGCGGAAAATATTCGTCGCTGAATCCCAGCACGAACAACGCCCGCGAATTTTGCAACGAATTTTGATCGAATTGCGCGATTGTCACTTCGTCGAGACCGGGCGGGATTAACGACATTTCCAACGCGTCGAGACCTTCGCCGATTATCGATTCAAATTCCCGCGTCGAAATTGTTTCGTCGCCGAGCGCGTCAACAACCTGCTCAAGCAGATTGATAAAATCGTCCCAAATTTTTTCGTGTTCGCGAGCCTGCGCCAAATTTCCGCGAAGTTCTTCAGCACGCGCCAGTTCGTCAAGTTTTTCGTGGACGTGCAAATCTTCCGCCAGATTGAAAAGCGCGGTCGTCAACGCGACAACGTCATCATCTGCGGCTTTGATTCGGTCGGCAAATTTTGCAAGCGGTGCGGAAACTTTTTTGCGAATTGCGTTGACCGTGTCGAGAAATTTTATTTCGTCGTCGTTGGCGGGGCGTAACGGTTCGTCCAAATTTTTCACGCGACGAAAATCCCAATCACGTTGCCAATTCGACGCGCCTTTGATTCCGAATTCGACAACGTAATTTTCCAGCAAGTCGATTTGCGTTGATTCGGCGGCGAAAAATCCCGTTCGCAGACAACGGAAAACCGCTTCGCGACGCCAACCGTGCAGGACTTCCAAAGCCGAACGAATCAGTTCCGCCAGCGGGTGATGACTTGCGGGGCGTTTTTTGTCCGCGAAAAAAGGCAACGCGTGCAACTCGAATATCGGCTTGATTAACGCGAAATAATTTTCGTCGCGGAAAATAATTCCGATGTCGCGAAGTCGCCAGCCCTTCTTGACGAGACGTAAAATTTCCCGTGCGCAAGTTTCGACTTCGGCACGTTTGTTGACAGCTTCGACGAATTTCAAACCGCCGTTGCCGTTGAAAGTTTTGGTTTTGCGTTCAAAAATTCTGCGTTCCAAAATTTTCAGCGTGTCGGCTTTAAATCTGCGCGGGCTGTCAAGTTTCGTGATTTTATATTCGACGTGAACTTCGTTCGCCAAATCGCGCAGAGTTTTGAACGTCTTAAACGAGCGATTAAAAATCCCGACTTCCAAAGTATTTTCGCGGCTGTTGAAGTCGGTATCCATCGGCAACGTGATATGAACGTTCGCGGCGCATTTGAACAGTTGACGCAAAAAATTTCGTTGTTGCGGGTCGAAGAAAATAAAGCCGTCGATAAAAATTTCCGCGCTTGAAATTGTCGGGGACTGCGGTAAAAATTCCGTTGCACGTTCCAACAAATTTTCGTCGTCGGTTAATTTATCCGTCAATGCCGCCCGAAAATCTTCGGTCAACGTCGCCAAATCGCGCAACTTGTCTTTGAGTTCGTCATTGTCGACGGCGTCCGCCGCTTGAGAAAGTTTTTCTGCGTCGATTGAATACGTGCGAAGTTCTTTGAGTTCGTCCGCCAAAATTTCGGTGAAACCGCGTTGTTTGACTGCCCGCGTAAAAAATTTCAAGTCATGTGCCTTGTCGCGTCGCAATAAAATTTTTCGCAACAACAAACGTCGCCCGATTTCCGAAAGTCGAACGGCAAGCCCGCCGCCGGTTTCGTCAAGAATTTGTCGTGCAAAGCGGCTAAAACTGTTCATGCGGGTGTTGACTGCGCCGCCCGTCAGTTCGGCAAGTTCAAGTTCTGCGCGATAAGTTTGGTACGCGGGCAACAAAAAAATTATTTCGGTTTTGAGCGGATTCGTTTCGAGAATTTTTTTTGCACGTTCAAGACAAGCGAAAGTTTTTCCGGCACCCGCACGCCCGATAATGAATTCAACCATAAAAAATTTTGCCTCCGTAAAAAAAAAGCTTTAAGCTGTGAGCTTTGAGCTTTAAGGGTGACGAAAAATTTTCCTCAAAGCTTAAAGCTTTAAGCTTAAAGCTCATAAAATTCACTGCTCGAACAGGTCAACTTTCTTTTGAGCAGCTCGCGCAATGTCGAACATTTTTACCAGTTCGGCAACGGCTTGAGTCGGCGAAATAATTCCGTTCAAAACCGCTTCTTTAATTTCGGGCATTCGTCCGTTAATCACCGCGTCGCTGAAAAATAAATTGTGCAGGTGTTCATCAATCATCGCGTGCATCCAATCCAAAAGTTGTCCGTCGCGTCGCCGTTGAAAAATTCCGCTTTGAGTCGTCGTCTGTTTGAAAAGTTTTATAACGTCCCAAAGTTCCGGCAAACCGAATTTCGTTACGGCACTGGCAAGATAAGCGTGCGTCGGCCAACCTTCAGTTGCGGGGCGAATAAATTCCGTCATGCGTTCGTATTCGCCGCGTGTAACTTTCGCTTTGACGAGATTATCGCCGTCAGCTTTGTTGACGACAATGGCATCCGCAAGTTCCATGATGCCTTTTTTGATGCCCTGCAAATCGTCGCCCGCGCCCGTCAACACAACCAGCATAAAAAAATCAACCATTGAACGCACGGTAGTTTCGGATTGCCCGACACCGACAGTTTCAATCAAAATCACGTCGTAGCCTGCCGCTTCGCACATCAACATCGTTTCGCGACTTTTGCGGGCAACACCGCCCAAAGTTCCGCCTGCGGGACTGGGACGGATAAACGCTTCGGGTCGACGGCTCAAAGTTCCCATGCGCGTTTTGTCGCCGAGAATTGAACCTTTGGTAATTGAACTTGTCGGGTCAATCGACAGCACCGCAACTTTATGCCCGTCGTCGCAAAGCATGTTGCCGAACGCTTCAATCAACGTCGACTTGCCGGCACCGGGAACGCCCGTTATTCCGATTCGCAATGCTTTGCCCGTGCGCGGCAATAAACGTTGCAAAACTCGTTGCGCTTTGGCGAAATGTTTCGGACTGTTGCTTTCGATTAAAGTTATCGCCCGCGACAAAATCATTCTGTCGCCGTTCGATACACCGTCAACAAGTTCGTCCTCCGTCAAAGTCATTCGGCGTTTCGGCTTGAACGCGCCCGAAGTAAACGCGGGATTGATATTGCCGACAGTCGTGTCTTTGATGCCTTCAATGCCGCTCATGACCGCCGATTGATTCGAGACCGCCCAATCGGGGGTCGTCGTAGTGTAATTCGCCATTCCGTCAGCTCCTTTCAGCTCGTTTCAAAAATTATCGCAAGCCCGTATTTTTTGCCATCATTGTCGGTGAACTCTTTCGACAGCTCCAACGTCCACTTCCAAAGGTTCGTCGGCGGGCGGCAAGTTTATTTTAATTGAACCGTATATTTGAACGGGCATTTGATAAAGTTCTTTGCCTTCGACCGAAATAGTCAACATCACATTTTTAATTCGGTTTTCGTCAGGCGGCCAAGTGAAATACGGCAATACAACTTTGGACTTGTTGCGCACGAGCACGGAAGATTTTTTGCCGCGCATGACGCGAAATGAACATTCGTCTTCGTGAACTTCACTGTAAAAGTTTGTCAGAGGCACCGCGTCGCAATTCGGCTTGTAATTGAGCAAGCCGTAATTTTCCCGTTGACCGACGAGACAATATTTCGCCCGATGATCGTGTGCGTAATTGACGTAGTTATAACGGTAATCGTTGTAAAGATTTTCTGCAGTTGCCGGCTCAATGAACAAATCACGTGCCAAATCTTTCCGAACGAAAAATGCATTGACGCCCGTAAAATTCGTGCCGACAAGTTGATAGCCGAGTTCGCGCCCCAAAAGTTCCAACGATTTGAGCGATGCGCCTTGCCAATCCGAATAGTCGTCCCAAATGTGCCGTTTGTCGTAAGCTTGTTTCCAATCGCAATTCGGCGGGAATTTGGCGTTGTATTCGATGACAACGACACGCGGCTTGACGACATTAATAGCTTTCCAAACGTACCAATCGTTGCCGTCAATGTCGATGCTGAGCAAATCAATTTCGCCCGTGAAGCCGCATGATTCGAATAGTTCATTGATGTTTTCCCGTGTAATAAAAGCCCGCAAAAATTTCAGCTGACCGTTTTCAAGTACGGGCGCAAATTTTTCGTGAATTTGTTTGACGTAATCTTCACCGCCGTCAATCCACAGTCCGCGCCAACCTTTGAACAACAAATAATGCGTGTTGCACTCAAGTCCGTTCTGTACGCCGAATTCGATAAAGATTTTGTTCGTCGTGCCCACACGGTTGAAAATTTCTTCGATGATGCCGTCCTCGTCGCTCTGAGAGTAAACCTTGAAGCCGTAATACTCCAGACATTTTTTGTTTTTCAATCGTTCCCGCGTTTCGTCCTCAAATTTCGGACAAAAACCGGGCTGTGCGTAATAAAAAGCAGAATTGTAATCGTTCAATGTCGCTCGCTCCTTTCACGAAAATTATAAATTGCGTTTATGACTTGTCAAGCAAGCGTTGCGCGAAAAAATTTTTGAAAAATTTGTTTGGATATGTTATGTTTCGTTCGGTTTTAAACACTCGAAAAAATTTTTGACGACCGGAGGTTTTAACGTGAAAAAATTTTTTGCAACAATGGCGACTGCGGCAATTCTTACCTTTTCGGCAAACAATGTTTCGGCGTTTGAATTCAGCGACGTTCCGACAATGCATTGGGCATATTCGGGCGTTACGACTTTGGTGGACGCGAAAATTATTCCGCATTCCAAAGACGGAAAATTTTACGGCGACAAAAACATTACGCGTTCCGAAATTGCTCAGATGACGGCAAATCTCCTGCTGAAAGTTTCGCCCGACTCAAAGTCCGTCGCAAAAAAAATCATCAAAGATTTTTCCGAAAACGGCGGCAAGGCTGCCACGCGCTTTGAAATTGCCACGATCCTTTCGGAAGTTTACGCTAAAGCTCATAAGGGCGATATTTCCGTCGCGCCGATTTCTTTCGCTGACGTGCCCGCCGAACATTGGGCGGTCGAATCCGTCAATTTGATGGTGACAATGAAGCTTATGGAAGGTTACGGCGATGGCACTTTTCGCGGCGATCGACGCATGACGCGTTACGAAGCCGCAATGACTGTTGCCAAACTTTACGAAATTTTGTCCGAGTGACGTGAAAATTTTTCGTTCCGAAAATTCGATTGCGTCATAAAACCGCGTTGAAGATTTACAAAATGTCGTCGGCGTGACGTGAAAATTTTTTGTCCCGAAAATTCGATTGCGTTGCTAAAACATTCCGGAAAAAAAGCTTGAAAAAAGTTTTCGTCTGTGCTATATTCTGCGCGGTTTAAGAATTTCGTTGACGGAGTCGGACGATTTGAGGAAACACGGCCACTCAACTTTGAAACCTCCCGACGCGAAAATCGCGAACCGAAGATGCATTCATCGGTTAAGATTTATTGGAGGTCTTCATCATGAAGAAAACAGTAGCATCAGCATTGGCGGCAGCATTTGTCGTCGGAGCAAGTGCAGGTATTGCGTCTGCGGCGGCTAATCCGTTCAGCGACGTTCCTGCGGGGCACTGGGCTTATCAGTCCGTTGCAAAACTTGCACAAGCAGGCGTTATCGAAGGTTACGGCGACAACACGTTCCGTGGCGACCGCAACATCACCCGTTACGAAATGGCGCAGATGGTTGCAAAAGCCATGGCGAAAAATCCTTCGGGCGTGACGAAAGCCGACCTCGACAGACTCGCGGCGGAATTCCGTGATGAATTGGAAGCTCTCGGCGTTCGCGTTGCCGAACTCGAAAAGTACGCCGACAAAGTCATCTGGACGGGCGAACTCCGTTATCGTTACTGGAACACCAGAGATGATGTCAAGTACGAAAAAGACGGCGTCTTCAAAAAAGGCAAGAAGAAAACTACCAAAAACCAACTCCAAATGCGTTTGTTCCCGACTGCCACGGTTAATGATCACTGGAAATTGAAAGCTCGTATGACGGCAACTGCCGACATGCGCGGCGACACTTCCGGCGACTTCAAACTCACCTACGGCTACGCAGAAGGCACTTACGACAAACTTCGCATCAACATCGGTAAAATGCCGTTCTACACCAACGTCGACGACGGTTTGGTCATGGATGATTTCATGAGCGGCGCGCAAATCATTTACGGCGACAAATTCAAAGTTGCTCTCACGGCAGGTCGCTGGAATTTGGAAAACGCCAACCTTGAATTGGATCGCAGCGGTTACAAAGATGCTTATCACTTCGTGACGGGCGACACTTTGAGCCTCGAAGACTCGGCGGCGAATTATCAGGGCATTGAAATTTCCTATGGTTCCCGTGATGCGTTCTATATCGGCGCAGGTTATCACCACTTCCGCAGTGACGATCTCGGCAAACTGCCCGGCTATTACAAGACCACCAAAAAGAACAGCGACAAAAATGCCAATATCTGGGCAGTCGGCGCAAGCTACAACTTCGGCGGCAATGTGACTTTGGCGGGTGCGTTCGCGAAAAACCAGAAAGCTGAAATGTTTGAAAAGGCTTACACCATTTCGCTCGACTACAAAGGCGCAGACCGTAAAGAAAAAGGTACGTGGGGCATCGGCGCGGCTTATCGTTACGTCGGTCAAAACGCTTCCTTCGCTCCGACTTACGATGTCTTCAACACCACCAACAAAAGAGGTGGCGAAGTTTACGTCACTTGGGCACCGCTCCAAAACACGCTCATCAAATTGGATTACTTCTGGGGCAAAACTCTCGACACCAAAGAAAAAACCAAAACCTTCTTCGGACGTGCGAGCTGGTTCTTCTAAGCAAATCTTTCAACGCGATAAATCTTTCCCCGACTTCGGTTGGGGATTTTTTTTGTGCGCGCAGGAAAAATTTCCCGTTGGCAGAATCAATCATTGGAAAAATTTTTGAGACACGCCAATCAACTCCGAAACAAAAAAATTGCAGCAAAAATTTTATAAAACCATTTATCGCGAGGAGGGTACAAATTGGCAAAGTATATTTTCGTGACAGGCGGCGTGGTATCGTCGCTGGGCAAAGGCATAACGGCGGCATCCCTCGGCAGGTTGCTGAAAAGTCGCGGGTTAAAAGTCACGATTCAAAAGTTTGACCCGTACATCAACATCGACCCCGGCACAATGAGCCCGTATCAACACGGCGAAGTTTTCGTCACCGACGACGGCGCGGAAACCGATTTGGATTTGGGGCACTACGAACGTTTCATCGACATCAGTTTGAGCCGCCACTCAAACACGACGACGGGCAAAGTTTATTGGTCGGTGCTCAACAAGGAACGCAAAGGCGATTATCTCGGTTCAACTGTGCAAGTCATTCCGCACGTCACCAACGAAATCAAAGCCCGCGTTTATGCCGTGGCGGAAAAAGATTCGGCGGACGTTGTCATTACCGAAGTCGGCGGCACGGTCGGCGACATTGAAAGTTTGCCGTTCCTTGAGGCGATTCGGCAAGTCAAAAAAGAAGTCGGCAAAAATGACGCACTTTATATTCACGTGACACTTTTGCCGTATATAGGCGCGGCGGGCGAGCTGAAAACCAAACCGACTCAACACAGCGTCAAAGAACTTCGCGCAATCGGAATTCAGCCGGATATTTTGGTTTGCCGCACGGATTATCCGATAACCCGCGAACTCAAGAAAAAAATCGCTCTGTTCTGCGACGTGGACGAAAACGCCGTTATCGAAAACCGCACAGCCTCGACGATTTACGAAGTGCCGCTGATTATGGAAAGCGAAGGTCTCGACAAAATCGTCCTCGAAAAATTAAATCTGCCGCAAGCTCCGCCGAAACTCGACGAGTGGCGCAAGATGGTTCACACGATAAAAAATCCCGAACGTTCCGTAAAAATCGCGCTGGTCGGAAAATATGTCGAACTGCCCGACGCCTACATTTCCGTCGTCGAAGCTCTTCACCACGCGGGAATTGAGCACTGCGCCAAAGTCAAAATAAATTTCGTCAACGCGGAAAAAATCGAAGCTCCCGACACGGACTTGGAAGAAATTTTCAGCGGCTGTCGCGGAATTCTCGTGCCCGGCGGTTTCGGTGACAGAGGCGTCGAAGGCAAAATCAAAGCGATTAATTTCGCCCGCGAAAACAAAATTCCGTTTCTCGGCTTGTGTCTCGGTATGCAATGCGCCGCGATTGAATTCGCTCGCAACGTCTGCAATTTCGCCGACGCAAATTCAACCGAATTTAATCCCGACACGGAACATCCCGTTATTGCGCTTATGGATTCTCAACTTGCCGTCACGCAAAAAGGCGGGACAATGCGGCTCGGCGCGTATCCGTGCAAAGTTTTGCCGGAAACTCACACGGCTCAAGCTTACGGCGTCGAACAAATCAGCGAACGTCACCGCCACCGTTTCGAGTTCAATAACAAGTTCAGAGAAATTTTCCGCGAACACGGCATGATTATCGCCGGAGTTTTGCCCGACGACAGTTTGGTTGAGATTATCGAGCTGGAAAAAAATTGGCATCCGTGGTTTGTCGGTTGCCAATTTCATCCCGAATTGAAATCGCGCCCGAATCATCCGCATCCGCTGTTTCGCGAATTCGTTGCTGCCGCGCTCAAACTCAAATATCAGTAACAACAAACACAGATTGAAAAAAACAACATGCGTTTGATTTTTGCTCACACGTTGAAATAACAAATTAGTATCCGCCCCGCAAGGGGATTTTTTTTGCGCCAACGTCACGATTCGGCAGGCAAAGTTGACAGCAACGAATCAATCATTTAAAATTCAGCTGAAAATTCGGCGCGGAGGTGAATTGCTTGCTCAAAAAATTTTTGAAAATCTGCGCGGCCCTGTTCGCGATATATTTTTTTATAAGCCTGCCCGTTGTTCAGAAAAAATTTTTATATCCGTTCCCGTACCGCACGACGGTCGAAAATTATTCGGCGCGCTGGCAAGTCGACAAATTTTTGACGATAGCCGTCATGAAAGTCGAAAGTAATTTTTCCGAAGCGGCACATTCCCAAAGCGGGGCTGTCGGCTTGATGCAAATCATGCCCGAAACTGCGGCGTGGATTGCCTACCAACTGGAAGAGACGCCCGAAGAAATTGCCTGCGACATAAAAAATTTGCGCGAACCCGAAACGAATATCCGCTACGGCACGTGGTATCTTGCCGAACTTGAAGACGAATTCAACGGCAACGACGTTTTGGCTTTGGCGGCGTACAATGCCGGTCGCGGCAACGTTCGTGAGTGGATGACGAAAAATCATTGGGACGAAAATTTTTCCGACGTTGACAAAATTCCTTACGCCGAGACTCGCGATTACGTCAAGCGCGTTCTGCATTGCCGCGAAAAATACGCCAAACTTTACAGCACGAACAATTTAGTTTCGACGCCGATTGCTTTACATGAATTGCGTTTCGTCCGACTGAAAAATCTTTCGCTGTAAAAAATCCCGTTCGATTGAGCGGGAATTTTTGTTTTCACTCCGGATTTTTAAAGCGCATTTACAAATTCCGGATATGCGGAATTCGTAAATTGAAGTTCAAAACTCGTTTAAAAATGCATTTCGACGTTCAAAACACGTTTAAAAATGATTTTCGACGCTCAAAACCGTTTCAAGACAATTTTTCGGCTAAAAATCATGTCAGCAACCATATAAGCAAAAAAAAATCCGAGTTTGGAGAAAATCTCCGCGCCCGGATTATTTTATTTGCTCAAAAAAATTTTTCCGCGTTGTTTTAGCCGCCAATCGTCGCCGACAAGTTCAAAAATCGCCGCTCTGTCAGCACGAACACGCGAATAAGTTTCGCCGTCAAAATTCGACTCGAAAATCAATCCGAAAGCCCGTTCCGCGTGATGATTTTCCGTGTAAGTCTTCAAATTCGGCACGACAGCGAAAATATTTCCTTCGACGGCACACGCCCAAAAATCTCCGCCGGCAACCGACGCCGTTTCGGAAAATTTCGGCTCAAGCGCGGGATTATTCATGCGTTCGGCGACATTCGCGCAGGTAAACGCTCGAACTTTGTAACGCGCCAAAAATTTCATGCGGGCTTGCCGCGAACTGAAACCGCTTAATTTTTCCAGCGCATTAAAGTCTATCACAAAATTTTCGCCGACCGAATTTGTTTCAGGTGACGAATTTTTTTCGGCGACGGAAATTTTTTTTGTAACGAAGCCCGAACTCAAACGCGGCAGGAAATTTTTCATTTCGACAATGAAAATCGGCTCGACCAAAATTTTTTTCACGTCGCGACCTTTTTTGTCCGTGTAAAAATTATTCGTGTCGCGCAAAAGTTCTTCGGCAAGTTCGTCGTCGAAAGTCACGCCTTCAGCCCAAATTTTCTGCGCGGAATTGAAACGTTCGACAAAAATTTTAAATTCGTTGACGCTCGCGACAGTCAAGCCGTCCGCCAAATCGTGCGCGCTGACAAATGAGCCCGCCGACTGATTTTCGCCGTCCTGAACGAAATCTGCGCCCGCAAGTTGAGCCGCATAAATGAATTCGTCCGCGTCGCCGAACATTTCGCGATTGATTTTGTCCGCGTCGAAAAAATCAGCGTCATTTGAGGGACGTTCAACCAACATGCCGGCCGCGACTTCGATTTTCGGTTGACTGCTCACGTGCAAGCGGAATTTTTTATTTCGTTCGAGACCCGACGCCGCGACAAAAATTTTTTCCAACACGTCAAGATAAATATTGCCGTCAAGTTCGGTTCCGCCCGTCAACCAGCCGAAAATTCGCGCCCCGTTGCCGCCGACGAAAATTTGAGGAATTTTTTCTTCGCGATAGTGCCCGTAGTCGTGCAAAACTTTGACGAGTTCGCCGAGATAGTGAAAAAGCCCCGCCGTAGCGAATTGCGACGCTTGCAGGACGTTTTTAATCTGTTCGCGACCGGTGATGAACTTCAAATCCGCCAAATATTTTTCGCTGTGAGCGCGTAAATCGGCGTCGATAACCGCAAGTCGTTTCGTTTCGTCGTTGAACTTGCCAAAAATTTTTTCGCCCGTAATCAGCTCAAAATTATCGTAAATCGGCTTGAACATTTGCCGCGCCGCATATCGAATCGACGTGTGGTAAACAATTTTCGGCGGATTGCCGCTGACAACGCTGATGTCGGTCGTGCCCGCGCCAATGTCGACACAAATTGCGCCCTGCGAAAAATTTCCCGCCTTGCCGTCGAGTTTGTTGAAGTGATACGCCGCCGCTTTGCTTTCAGACCAAAAAGTTGCCGCAGTGTCGACAGCTTCGCGACAAATTTCCGTGAATGAAACTTTTTGCGCCTGTGAAAACGCCGTCGGGTATGAAAAATTCCAGTCAATTTGAGCCGCACCGTCCGCTTGAGCTTCAGCCGCCGCCTGCAGACAAATTTGCGAAATGTAAGCCGCCGTTTTGCGTCGCTGAATGTCGTCGTCCGCCCATTTCAAATTCGCGTCAATGTGCGCTGAAAATTTTTCAAAAACCCGCGTGTTCTCCGAGCTGAGCAGGAAAACATGTCCGTCGACGAGCGGGCGAATATTTTTGTCGGCTGACGTGTTGAGCAGGTGAAAAATACTCAAAAACGAGCCGTCCGCACGTTCCGGAATTTGCGACGGGATGAAATGTCGAAAAGTTTGCGCACGCGCCCCGCCGCTTTCGGTGATTTTGTACAGTCGCGGCGAAATTTTCAGCGGTTGCGGATTTTGGTCGTTGTCCGCGAAAAAAATCATCGTCGAACTTGTGCCGAAGTCCACAGAAATTTTTCGCGTCAAACTTGCGTCGCGTTCAATCAATTTCGGTTTCGTCAAGAAAATCGCGCCGATTTCAAACGGCTTATTTCCGACATATCGCGGCGGATTGTACGTGCAAATTAAAACTTCGGGGAAGTCGTCAAGCTTTTGCGTGAAACGATTCGCCAAAAAACTTGTCCCTTCTCCCTTTTCCCTTGTCCCTACAAAAAAAATATCTTCGGCAAGTTTTTCGTCGTCGGATTGCGCCTGAGCGTTTTCGTAGTACAGAAAATAATTTTTCCAACCTGCGCGACGGAAATTCGGCCACAGCTCAACAACGGGAACTTCGCGGTCAATGTAAATCAATTCGCGTTTCGGATAAGTTTTCGTCCGCCGAAATTCCGTGCCGTGATTGTCGACGCCGCTCAACGGAAAGTCGAAATGTATATAAAAATTTTCTTCGTCATCGGTGATTGACAGCCGCGAAATAATTTCTTCAGGCGTGAAAAGTTCCAAAAGTTCGCGTTTGACGGGCAAAATCGGCGTTAAATCCGTCGACAACAAATTTTCCGCGCCGCGAATTTTTGGCGAATTCGGAAACGCGTCTGCAGGTTCGGTAACCGCCATACGTTCGCAAAAAAAATCTTCCGGTCGACGAAATTGCACGTTTCCGAGATTAACGCGCCCGATTTTCGTTCTGTCGAAAAGTTTTTCGTCGGTGATGTCGTTCGCGCTGATTCCCTGCCAAACTACGAGTTGCGACGCGGCGACACCTTCGAGCCGTGCAAAATCGCGAACACTTTCGGGCGACACGAGCAAAATATTTTTTTTCGTCGTCATCAAACGAACAGCCGAATCTTCGAGACGTGCGGCGCGACCTTTAATCGTTTCGTCGAGCAACCGAGCAATTCCCGCGTGCAAATTCAAATTCGACGGCGCAAATTCAAACGTTCCGGCAGATTGAACTTGAATTTGAGCAATATCGCGTTCGTAATCCGCCAAACATTTCAGTAGCGCGTTGGAAATTTCTTTAGCCTTCGTGCCGACGTGTTCGAGCCGCTGAATTTTGCCGTAAAGATTTTCCAGCCAAAATTTTAGCGCGGACAGTTCAGCGGGTGACAAAAATTTTATCGGGTCGGTTAATGTGCGTTGATTCGTGCTCCACGGCGCGAAAAGTTTGCCCGCGAAAGTTTCTTCGTAATTCGCCGCGCAGGTTACCAGCGTTGTCGGCGAAGTTGTTGCGATTGGTCGTCCGTCGAGCGTGATGACGTAAACATCTGTGAGCCACGAATTTTTTTCGCCCGTGATTGATTCGTTTGGCGCGAGTGACTTTAAAATTTCGGCAAGTTCCGAGCGGTCTTCAAGCAAATTGACTTGTTCAGCTTTCAAATCGAGTTGTTTGAAATTTTTCAGCGCAATCATCGCCAAAAGTGCCCGCCATTCGCCGCGAACTTTTTCATGCAAGCCCGTGATGAATTGTTTTGTCGGCTCCAAATCGAACAGTGCCAGCCGAAACAAAAGCGGTCGCGCCCACATGTCGGGGATTGAGTCAACCGAGCCCATGTCGCGTATCGAATCGCCGCAATCAAGCCCGTCCGCCAGTGACCGCAAAAAATTTATGTCCGTTGACTTCCAAACGCCCGCTTCGTCGCGCAAAACTTTTGCCGTGTCGTTGACTTTCGGGAGCATTGGAAAAAATTGATTCGCCATAGAAAGCCTCCTTTACCGCGTCGAAGTATATCACAAAAATTTTCTGTACAAAAATTTTTAAACGCGCAGGGAAATTTTTACACGTAACGAAATTTCGCGGCAAGGAGGTGTTCACATGAAAAAATTTTTTCGACACGCGTTGACGACGTTGATTGTCTTCGTGACTTTGCTTTTCGCGGTGATTGTCGGCGCGGCTGTCCAAACTTTCGAGGGCACCGGCAAATACATCATGAGCGAATTCGAGACCGAAGAAATTGCCCAAAAACGCGCAATTCAAAAGGCAACCGAAGACGCACAGGACAAAGCCGGCGTTTACCTCACGAGCTTTTCAAAATCGGTCAATGCTAATCTAGTCGCCGACGAAAT
>JAFUYE010000066.1 GCA_017470715.1 Selenomonadaceae bacterium | reverse complement strand
GCCGTTCATCTTGACGGTATCCATGCCGACGTGAATCAGCAATTCAATGCCGTCGTTCGATTTGAGACCGATAGCGTGACCCGTCGGGAAGAAAACAGTTATCTCGCCGTCAAAAGGCGCGAAAACTTGCCCCTTCGGGTCTTGTACGGCAACACCGCGTCCCATTGCACCGCTCGCAAAAACGGGGTCGTTGATTGAGTTTAACGGAACCAACTTACCGTTCAGCGGGCTGCTTATGCGAATATCTTTCGCCATAAAAAACCACACCCTTCTGAAAAAGTTTTGTAAAACACCCATGTAAACCATTATGATAGTCCGCTTGAATTATACTTTCAGAAAGTTTCGGCGTCAACAAAAAACGCCCCGCGAAAAATTTTTCGGGGAGCAAATTTAAATTGCAATACGTAACGGAGCTTTTAGCTTTTAGCCGAGAGTTACAACCCTAAAAGATCTAAGCTAACAGCTAAAATATTTTTTAACGGCGTTTCGATTTGTAGAACAACCGGATTGCCAAAATCCAAATCGGCATTACGATAACCGCCGGCCGCATGTCGTCCATTGTCGCCATTATGATTAAAATTCCCGCCAAAAACGCCAGACACAAATAATCCGCGACGGGATAGAACAGCGATTTAAATTTCGGGACGACGCCCGTTGATTCGCAGTGCTTGCGGAATTTCAAGTGCGTTATGACAATCAAAGCCCAGCTGATTACGACCGCGCCCGTGACGATTGCCATCATGTACATAAAAACTTCGTCGGGCAAAAGATAATTCAGCACCGCCGCCAACAAAGTTATTCCCGACGAGACCAAAATTCCGTTGACGGGGACGCCGCGACTTGAAAGTTTTTCAAAAAATTTCGGCGCGTTGTTCGATTTCGCCAGACCGAAAAGCATTCGCGAATTTGAGTAAATCGCGCTGTTGTAAACGCTTATCGCCGCCGTCAGCACGACGAAATTCAAAATGTTTGCCGTCGCGGGAAAGCCCGCGTTGTCGAAAATTTGCACGAAGGGGCTTGCGTCTTTGCCGACTTCATTCCACGGCCACAGCGTCATCAAAACAATCATCGTGCCGACGTAAAAAATCAAAATGCGGTAGATAACTTGATTTATTGCGCGGGGAATTGTCTTGTCGGGATTTTGCGCCTCGCCCGCCGTGATTCCGATTAATTCAATGCCGCCGAAACTGAACAGCACGGGCGCAAGCGACATAATCATTCCGCTGACGCCGTTCGGGAAAAATCCGCCGTGATCCCAAAGGTTTGAAAAATTTTCCGGAAACGGATCGGGGTCGTTTGCAATGTACCACGAGCCGAGCAAAATCATTCCGATAATCGCGGAAATTTTTATCGCCGCCATCCAAAATTCTATTTCGCCGTATGCGCTGACCGTCACCAAATTAATCACGGTGATAATTATCAGACACGCAAGCACGCCAACCCATTTCGGTAAATCGGGGAACCAGTAGCCCAGATAAATCGACACGGCAGAAAGTTCCGCCATGCTCACGAGAATATACAAAAACCAGTAATTCCAGCCCGCAAGAAAACCGGGGAACTTGCCCCAATATTTCGCGGCGTAGTAGCTGAACGAGCCCGATACGGGTTCTTCGACGCTCATCTCGCCGAGCATTCGGACAATCAAAAAAATAACAATCCCGCCGATTAAATAACTCAACGAGACTGCAGGTCCCGCCATTGCGATTGTCGCCGTCGAGCCGTAAAAAAGCCCCGTGCCGACCGCAGTGCCGAGCGCGATCATTTGCAAGTGACGGTTTTTCAAACCGCGTTGCATTTTATTTTCGGACATGTTTTAAAGCTCACCAATTTTCGTTCGGGTATTGAAGTTTCCACTCTTTGCGGAGCGTCGTCATGATGTCCATTACGTCTTTGGAAAAATTGAGTTTCATTGCCGTGGCGTCGCCGCTCAAAATCGCGTGTTCCATGTCGTTCATTTCATAAAGTAAAGCGTCCGCACGTTCGCCCGAAAAAATTTCCGTGACTTCGCCCGTTTCCGCGTCGACGAAAATCGCCTTGTCCGCACGGGGATATTCGACAATCTCAATGTAACCGCGTTCGCAACTTATGACGGCGCGTTTCGGCTGTTTGGAGTGCATTGACAGCGCAACCGTCGCCATTTGCCCGCAAGAATTTTTCAGCAGAATCGTCGCCATTTCGTCCGAGCCCGTCGGCGAAGGTTTCCACTGACTCAAAATTTCGTCGGGCTTTTCGTCCATGAAACTGCGGACAATCGACAGCGCGTAGACGCCAATATCCAAAAGTGCGCCGCCCGCCAAATTCATGTTAAAAAATCTGTTGCGCATGTCGTAGGGCTTGAAACTGCCGAAATTCATCGTGATGAGTTGAACTTTGCCGAATTCGCCTTCGGAAATTTTTTGCCAAAGTTTTTTGTAAAGCGGCATGTGCCAAATCGTCATTGCTTCGGCGAGCACAAGATTTTTTTCGGCGGCAAGTGCAATCATTTCGTCGAGTTCGCGGCTGTTGAGCGTCACGGATTTTTCGACAAAAATATTTTTGCCCGCTTCGAGTGCGCGTTTCATGAATTGGTAATGCGTATTGTGCGGCGTGGTTATGTAAATCACGTCGACATTCGGGTCGGAAAAAATTTCGTCAATCGCGCCGTAAACTTTCGGGACGGAATATTTTTCCGCGAAGGCAACGGCTTTGTCGTGCGTGCGGTTTGCGACGCCGTACAAATTTTTTCCCTGCTTGCGAAGAGCGTTTGCCATTTCGTTGGCAATGACACCGACGCCGAGCACCGCCCAATTAAGATTTTTTTCAGACATAAAACAACCTCATTGAATCAAAATGCATCTGAACAACAAAATTTTTTTGCCGGCTCAGCCGCGTCGACTATTAAATTTTTGGCGTCACTGAACCAAAATGTCTCTGAACATGGACAAAATTTCTTGCCCGCAGTAATTGCCGGGGACAGCCCGGCGACCGTTTAAATCTTGCCACGTGCCCAAAGTTTGCGAGCCGTAAGCTTGACGAATTTTTTTGGCGGACACGAAATTATTTTTCACTGAACCAAAATGTCTCTGAACATGGACAAAATTTCTTGCCCGTAGTAATTGCCGGGGACAGCCCAGCGACCGTTTAAATCTTGCCACGTGCCCAAAGTTCGCGAGCCGTAAGCTTGACGAACAAGACTGTAGCGCGGATCAACGACGGGCGTTGTCGGACGCCGCGTTGACGAATACGCCAACAGATGCTGAATGTGCGCACGAACGCCGATTTGCGGGGTTGCAAAATATTCGCCTTTCACGCCGCCGCCCGTCGTGCCGAGCCCGCAATAATTGTTCTGTTCGGGGACGACATCACCGCCGTAACGAAAAAAGCCCGTTTCCTTGAGTGCCTGACAAAAAGCCACGTCGGGACGAATTCCCTCGCGGCGACCTTCTTCGTAATAATACGCGACAATTTGTTCCGCCGAAACGGGCAAATTCGGATTCGGATTGTTGCGCAAGAGATATTTAACGCATTGTTTTTGCGTAGCGATTGGCGTGCCGATAATTGACGTGTCGGAAACTGAAACCGTCGGCTTGACGGAAACATTTTCGGGCACATCGACTTTAAAAGCTTCTTTTACGGGCGCGATAACAACTTTTTCGACTTGTTCGCGCAATGTGGGGATGCGGTTTTCTTCCCGCTGAATTGACTTGGCTTCGACTTTCGGGTCGTGAATTCTTTTAACGTTCGCATGTGCCGTCAACGGAAACGAAAACGCAAACATGCCGAGCACTCCCGCTGCAATAAAATTTTTCAGTCGTTTGCCTTCCAACCTCAAATGGAATCACCTCTACAGAAATTTTTCAGTTAATCCTTTAACCGTTGCGAAGTATATACCAATCGAAAATTTCTTGCAAGAAATTAGACTGAAATTGACGAGACGGGTATAATGGCGGAAAAATTTTTCGGAGTGATGACTTTGTACATAATCGGTTTGACGGGCGGAATTGCTTGCGGAAAATCTGCGGTGGCGTGGCGTCTGCGAAAATCGGGCGCGACAACTTTCGACGTGGACGAAATAACGCGTTGGCTGACTTTACCGGGCGGCGCGCTGTTTGAAATTTACGTGCGCCATTTCGGAAAAAAAATCGTCACGGCGGACGGAATGCTCGACAAAAAATCTATCGGCGAAATAATTTTCAACAAGCCCGAAGAACGCGAGTGGATAAATTCCGTGGCACATCCGATTTTGCTCAACTGCACGCGAGATTTTTTGGTTGAGTGCAATTCGGCGGGAATTCGGCTTGTAATTTTGGAAGTGCCGTTGCTTTTTGAAGCGGGCTGGGAAATTTTGTGCGACGAAGTTTGGGCGGTGCGTGTCAAACGCAGAACACAAGTCGGCAGGCTCATGGCACGCGATAAATTGACGGCCGAACAGGCTTTGGCGCGAATAAATTCGCAAATGTCGACCGAGGAAATTTGTTCGCGGGCGGATTTTGTCATAACGAACGAAGGCAAAGTCGGCAAGCAAATCAAAGCGGCAATGCGCGGCAGAATTTTTTAGCGACCGGAAATTTTCGGCAGGGCAATTTGTTTGACAGCTCGACGGAAATTTTCTCTGTCACGTCCGAAAACAAGTTGCCTCAGAAATTTTTTAGCGGGCAGGAAATTTTTCGACGCGGCAGAATCAACACGGCAAAAGATTTTTTTGGAGGCGCGAACATGAACAAACGAATCAAATTGGCGGCGGGAGTCGGCGCGGCTGTCGTGATTTTGGCGGGCGGCGGCTGGTACTTTTTCCACACCGGCACCGATACCCCCGAATTTGCGATAAAATCTGTCGAAAAGTCAATAGAGAAACACGACGTTAAAGAATTTCACCGCGCAGTTAATTTGGACAGCGTGCTTGATTCGGGCTACGACGGTTTTGTTGACGGCTTGACGAATTTCGATAGCGCAATGGTGCCCGAAACCCGCGACGCGATTCGGAATTTCACGCAGATGTTGCGCGCTCCGTTGCTTTTGAGTTTGAAGGCGGCGGTTGATTCCTACGTTTCGACGGGCGATTTAAACACGCAAGAAAATCTGGGCGTTGCAGATTTGATTCAGCGCACGGGACTCAACAACATTGAAGTTCACGGCGTCAAAAATATCGAACGCAACGACGCCAACGAAAACGAAGCTTTTGCGGACGTGATTATTTTTCAGCCGGAACTAGATCGCGAATTCCCGATTCGTATCGTCCTTGCCCGTCAAGAAGATGAACGCTGGCAAATTGTTCGCGTGCAAAATTTTCAAGATTTCGTCGCGCAGGTTGCTCAAGTTCGCAAAGCTCAAATCGGCGATTACCTTGCGAAGGTTGCCGAAATAAATATGCGTCATGAATTGGCAATTCGTGAGGCTGAACAAAAATTCGGCACAATTCTTTCGCTCGGCAGTCTCGGACAGGACAATACGCGTTCGGAATTGAAAAATTTGATGACCGACGTGTATAAAAAGGATTGGGAAACTCGCAAGCAGGAATTTTTTTCGTTGCACGTGCCGAAAGACGCCGAAACTTTGCACAACCTGTACATGAAGATTTGCGACCTGTGCATTGATTACGCGGACGATTATTCCAAGTGGCTCGACGACAAAAACGCTTTGACGATAAAATCTGCCGAAACGAAACTTCATCAGGCGCAAACTCTCATGACTGAAGCCGCTCAACTCGCAAAACGCATGTCGCTTTAAAAGCAATTAGGAATTAGGAGTTAGGAATTAGGAATTGTTTCGGTAATTTTTAATTCATCATTCCTAATTCCAAATTCCTAATTAAAATGTTCCCTCGAACGAATGTCGGGGGATTTTTTTGTTGAGCAAAACTTTTCCCTGAAAAATATTTGAAAACAACTTCGCACGTGTTATAATTGCCCAAAAAATTTTCGGGACGTGATTTATTATGTTTGGAATAGGTGCGGGCGAATTTGTCGTAATTTTAATCGTCGCGTTGATAGTTTTCGGTCCAAGCAAACTTCCGGAAGTCGGACGCGCTATCGGCAAAGGTATTCGCGAATTTCGTAAGGCTCAAGCGGCATTATCAAAAACTTTGGATGAAGTTGACATTACAGGCGAAAAATCCGTTGAAAAATCGTCGCCCGTCGAAAAACCTGCAGAAAAATCGTCACCGGTCGAAAAATCAGCCGAAAAATCGTCGCCCGTCGAAAAATCTGCCGAAAAATCGTCGCCCGTCGAAAAATCTGCCGAAAATTCGTCGTCGCAAACCATAACTGCCGACGATATGATAAAAATCGCCAAAGAAAGTCCGCTTGTCAAGGAGAATCACCATGAAAAAATTTCTGACGGCAATCCTGTTGACGCTGCTGTTGACGCAACCCGCTCAAGCTCTGCCGGTGCAAAAAGCAGTTCAAACGGCGTTGACAAACAATCCTAACCTTCAACGAACCGAACAATCAATCAAA
Source organism: Selenomonadaceae bacterium (assembly GCA_017470715.1). GTDB lineage: Bacteria > Bacillota > Negativicutes > Selenomonadales > Selenomonadaceae > Quinella. The sequence goes on along the minus strand of JAFUYE010000066.1, from coordinate 38,600 downwards.
ATCGCCGAAGAATCGCTGAAATCTGCGCGTGGACAAAAAAAATTTTCCGTAAGCGCGTCGGGCAGCTTGGGTGCGTCGAAAACCGAATATCTTGAGCATACCGAGCACGCGTCGACGGGTTTAAGCTTAACATTGCCGCTTTACACGGGCAAACGGCTTGAAACGTCGATAAAATTTGCGGAACTTGGAATTGACGTGGCAAAATTCGATTTTTCGCAGGCACGGGACGATTTGATTTATCAAGTTGTCACCGCTTACGTAAACGCGCTTGAAAGTCTTGCAACGTCGAAAGTTGACCTCGAAACCGAAAAAAATCTTGCCGAACATGAAAAAATGATTGCCGCACAATTCAACGCGGGCGCAAAAGCAAAAATCGATTTACTTCGCGCACAAGTCGCCACGAGCAACGCTTTGCAGGACGCCGCACGTTCGCAAGCCGCTTACGAAGTCGCTTTGACGAATTTGGCAGCGTTAATGTCCACCGATTCAATCGCAAATTTAACCGTAGAGGACTTTGACACTTTTTTGGAGCTTGATGAAGTCGAAAATTACATAACCGAGGCTGAAGAAAATCGCCATGACTTGAAATCGGACGCTTTACGTATCGAACAGGGCGAAATTTCTGTTGACAACGCAAAATCCGGCTGGTATCCGAACGTCAACGCGAATGTCGGCACAAATTTGAACGCTTCGGCTCACGAATGGCATTGGACGCCCGATGCTTCAGTCGGTTTAAGTGCGTCGTGGAATATTTTTGACGGCGGTGTCACTCGTGCGCAGGTTGATTCCGCAAAAGTCGAAGTCGAACGTTTGAAACTCGCTTTTGATTCGGATTTGGACAGCGTGCACGAATCTGTTGTAACCGCGCATAAAAATTTGCGAATTGCTCTGTTGCGATTGACGACAACTCAACGCGCCGTCGAACTTGCCGAAGAGGAACGATTTATTGCAACCGAACGCTACAAAGTCGGCGAAGGAATTATTTTGGACATTTTGGACGCGGAACTTGCACTTTCAACGGCGAAAAAAAATAATGTCAGCGCACATTACGACGTTATTCGCTACAGTTTCGATCTTTCGCACGCAATCGGCGACACGTTAAAGGCAATTAGGAATTTGGAATGAGGAATGCGGAATTTTTTTGTCTGATTGGGAGTTTTTATTATGAAGTGGAAAATTTTAATCGCGGCGGTTTTGATTGGCGGTTTGGCGTTCGGTTACCAATATTACAACAAAAATATCATCGAAACGCAAAATGTTAAGACTTACGAGACGACAAAAGTCATGCGAACCGATTTAACGCGAACAGTTTCGGCAACTGGAACAATTCAGCCGCGTGACAGCGTCGAAGTCAGCGGAAAAGTCACTGCACGCATAAAAGAAATTCTTGTTGAGGAAAATGACCACGTTACCGCCGGACAAGTCGTCGCAATTCTTGACGGTAAAGATTTTGAGGCGATACTCGACCAAGCGAACTTCACTTTGACGAATGCGCGCCAAAAACTTGAGCGAACCGAAAAACTTTACAAAATCGGTGCGAAATCGCTTGAAGAACTTCAAGACGCTCAATATGAATACAATCGTGCGAAATCTGCCGTCGAACTTGCCGAAGATGACGTAAATCAAACCGTTATCACCGCTCCAATGGACGGAATTGTTGTCGGCGAACCGAAAACGCCGGGAACTATGGCTGTGCAAGGCTCAACGAATCCGACGGTTATTATGCGCATTGCGGACTTGAGCGAGAAGCTTGTTAAGGCAAAAGTCGACGAAACCGACATTGGAAGCGTAAAAATCGGCGAACGAGCAACTTTTACCGTCGATGCGTACCCGGATAAGGTTTTCGACGCTTATGTTACAAAAATTTCGCAAACCGACACTGCAAATTCATGGGATACGAATTCTTCGACGAGTTCAAGCAGTTCAAGCAACGCAGTCATCTATTATTACGTGACTTTTTCCGCGCCGGACGACGAAAATTTGTTATTGCCCGCAATGACGGCACGTCTTGATATTATTGTCGGGCAAGTTCAAGATGCGTTGTGCGTTCCGATTTCCGCGCTGAAAACCGATAATCAAGGCGTTTACGTCGAAAAAATTACCAAAAATCCCAAAGGCGGCGACGTTTCCGAAAAAGTTTATATCACGGTCGGGCTTTACGGCGAAGAATTTGTCGAAGTCACGGGCGGAAACTTAAATGCTGGCGATGATGTGTCGACAACCTACGAAGCCGCCGCGAAAAAGCCTGCAACTCAACGACAAGGCAACATGATGCGACCGCCGCCGATGTAAACGGATATTTTGCATAAAAAAAGCCTCGAAATTGATTCGGGGCGATTTTTTTGTTAAAATACGTTCGCGAGGTGATTATATGGGCAGTTTGATTTTGTTTAGGGGACAAAAACCGCAATTAACACCTGAACAAAAGGCGCGACTTGCGGCACTGGACGACAGAGAGATTGATTTGAGCGATATTCCCGATTTAAGGGACGACCAAATCGGAAAATACAAACGTTTGCGCGACAAACCGAATCTTTGGAAAAAAGTTCGCGTGAAAGTGCTTGACGACTAAAAAAAAAGCCCTGACAACTTGTCGGGGCGATTTTTTTACTGATTTTGCTTTTTGAGTTGCTCACGGCGTCTTCGTTCGCGATTTTTCCTGATTTTGGCGTTTTCAAGTTGAACACGGCGTGCCCATTCTGCAATTCGGGCGTCGCGGTCGCCATTATTCATCACGATATACGGATTAACCATAAAATCGGACTCACAAATCAATTTTACCTCATTGACGACCAAATTTTCCTTCAACCACTGCAGAGAATCGAAAAAAACCGTCTTGCCGAGTTTCAAATCGTATTGGAGCTGTGGTTTTTCGATTTCATAGCCTTTAATGCCGTCATTTGGCTGATGAAACGCGAGATAGAAGAAAATTTTCAAGATATTTGGGTTCGGAGCCTCATTTATCGTTCTGAGCGTGCGTCTGTCGTCGAAAATCATAAATTTTCACCTCCGCGAGCGATTATAGCAAAAAAATAGCCGTTTCAAAACTTATTTTACGTTTTCCGCCATAACGGAATTGTGGTCGCGCCATTACGCGATTTTCCTATAAAACCTTCAAAATCGGCTGTAATTTTGGGATTCAAGCTTACGTTTTCCGCTATAACGGAATTTGTAAAATGAGCAACGAAAAAACCCTCCGACGTGTCGCCGAAGGGTTTTTTTACTGCCGAGATGATTTTTACCGCCGAATTTTAATTGCCAGCATTCATTTCGGCAGCTTTTTTTTCGGCATATGCGATAGCATCATTACGAGAAACCCAATTTTCGTTTATCTTGTACACATTATCGACTCCATAATCTGTGATAACCTGAACTCCTGCCTTTTTCCAGCCTTCAATTAACGGATCGACTGAGTCAAAGATACCAAAACTCCTAAACTCAAAATCCATGAAGCCAAGCTTATGCAAAACTTGGCTGTCCTGAATATTTTGCAAACAAGTTCCGCCCGCCACGTTGTCAAGTTCGTCGTCGCTCAGCTTTTCGAGTTCGTCGTTGATTTTTTTGAGATTTTCTTCGCGAGTTGCCATTTTTATCAGCCTCCAAATTGTTTTCTGCACATTATACGACGTGAACCGGATTTCGTTACGAGTTTAGTAGAAAAATTTTGTTTTGTCAACGAAAAAACCCTCCGACACGCGCCGAAGGGCTTTTGGTTGACGGAATCGCTTTTAATCAACGAAGTGGTGTCAAACATACTGATTTGTCACTGCCAACAACTAATTTTTTTGACGGGTCATTTTCGTTGGCAAGAGCCGCAGTATTCTCCAAGTGAAACATCAGCAGTCCGCCCGCCACGTTGTCGAGTTCGTCGTCGCTCAGCTTTTCGAGTTCGTCGTTGATTTTTTTGAGATTTTCTTCGCGAGTTGCCATTTTTATCAGCCTCCAAATTGTTTTCTGCACATTATACGACGTGAACCGGATTTCGTTACAAACTTTAGTAGAAAAATTTTGTTTTGTCAACGAAAAAACCCTCCGACGTGTTGTCGAAGGGCTTTTATTTGCCGGTTGCGACTTTACAACTTATTAACTGGTTATCCAGTCCCAAAACTGTTTAATCTTGTCACCAACTGCACTGCCGCCGGACACGTTGTTGAGTTCATCTTCGTTAAGTTGCTCCAAATCGTAGCCTTCAGCCTTCGCCAGCGCGATTAACTGCGCTTCGTTCTCCGTGTTGACGAATTTCGCCGCAAATGCCTTGTCGCTCTCGATTCTTGTCTTAAATTCCGTAAAACCTTTCATTGTTATCAATCTCCTTTGATTTGATTTGAAATTTTTTCGGCTGTGCTGTCGATTCAGCTTGTCCCTTGCGGCTCTGTTTTTCTTTCTGCACATTATACGCAGAGAAATCAATTTCGTTACGAGTTTAGCAGAAAAATTTTGTTTCGGCAATGAAAAAACCCCTCCGACACGCGCCGAAGGGATTTTTTGCTTGCAGATATGATTTTTAATCTTCGTAGACGTAACGCAGTGAATTTAAGTTATCCGTGTTCAAATCTTTGTGACAGACGCAAATTTTCGAGTTAAATTCCATCGTTTGGCGATTTTCGGCGGAATATTTTTCCCAGTGCGGAATAAATTCGTTGTCGGGATTGCCCGTCGCCGCAAAAGCCGCCCACGTCGCTTGAATTTGTTTGACGAGTTTTTGATTCGGATTCGGCAAAAGATCATCGAAAGGCTTATCGAACACAAACGACAGCTCCAGCGAGTGAAACGAGCCCAATTCTTCGCGCAAAGATTTTTCGCTGAACAGATAATAGTACACGTCCTCGAATTTCGATTGATTTTCGGCATCCAACTCCTGACCGACGCGCCAATCAATTTGATTTATGAAATCCATGTAATTTTCTTCGGTGGCGGGACGATTTTTCAGCCACGATTGATAAACTTCCCTGCTTGTGCGTGAAGTGCGCGCTTTGTACCTGCTCATGACGAGAGAAATTTTGTCGTGCGTGTCGTAGAAGTTTTTGAAATAATTTTCGTCGTAAAGCAACCAATAGCCCCATTCGCAGGCGTTGACACCGGTTAAAAGTTTAATTCCGCGAGCATCACCGGCTTTCATCGCGGTGAACGGGTCGACAGGCAAAAATTTTCCGTCACCTGCCGGAATAAAATCGGAATGAGCCGTTTTGATACGCATGTCAAACAGTTTGACGTAAAGATCTCTGAGTTCGGCGGAAGATTTCTTCATCAGGTCGCTCATTTTACGTGTGCCGCTCAAATCCATAAAATCTTGCGTAAGTTTGGCGGCATGTTGCATATCATGAACAAATCGCGAAGGTCCCGACTCCGGAATTGCTTTTTGGAACAAATTTTTCGCGGAAGGCGTGACAGTCAGCAACATACATGAAATTGAGCCGGCACTTTCGCCAAAAATCGTCACGTTATCGGGATTGCCTCCGAATTCGGCGATATTTTCTTTGACCCACGTCAACGCGGCAATTTGGTCTTTCAAACCGAGATAACCGCTGCCCTCGAACGAAGAATCAATGCTTGCGAAGTTCATAAAGCCGAAAATGTTCAGCCGATAGTTGAAAGTGACGACAATGACATCCTGCGCCGCCGCAAGATTGTTTCCGTTGTACATCGGTTCAAATGTGCCGCCGTGCATGAAACTTCCGCCGTGAATGAAAAACATGACGGGCAAATTTTTCTTGTCGGAGCGTTTCCAAATGTTAATCGTCAAACAATCTTCGCTTTGCACGTTTTGGGACGCCAATTCAATCTTATCGTCCTCTTGAATGGCGGATGCGCCGAATTTTTTTGCGTCGACAGTTTTATTGGACGGTTTCAGCGGTTGAGTAGCTTGCCAGCGCAATTTTCCGACGGGCGGTTGAGCATACGGAATACCGAGCCAAGTTTTAACGCCTTTTTCGTCGACAAAGCCGTTAAATGTGCCGTAACGAGTTTTCACCGTGCAATTATCAGCCGCGAAAATTTTTTCGTTGCCGATTGGAAATCCCGCCGCGAGAGCAAGTGCCGCCAGCGAAGTCGTCTTGAGGAATTCGCGTCGTGTTAAGTTTGGCATAATGTCACGTCCTTTAATCTTCGTAAACGTAGCGCAAGGCGTTCAAGTTGTCCGTGTTCAAATCTTTGTGACAGACACAGCCTTTCGAGTTCAATTCCATCGTTTGACGGTTGCCGGCGGAATATTTTTCCCAATGCGGAATTAATTCGTTGTCGGGATTGCCGGTCGCCGCAAAAGCCGCCCACGACGCTTGAATAGCTTTCACGAGATTTTGATTCGGTGCAAATCCGATTTCGTCAAACGATATGTTGAAAGTATACGGCAAGTCAAAAGCATGACATGCGCCCAACATTTCAATCGGTGCCTGCTCACTGAACAGATAAAAATAAACGTCGTCGAACGCCGATTGATATTCGGAAACAACTTCTTGCCCGACGCGCCAATCTGTCTGCGTAACAAAATCTGCAAAGTTATTTTCCGTGTCGGGACGATTTTTCAGCCACGCTTGATAAATTTCCTGCGAAGTTTGCGCTCTGTATCTTCTCAAGACGGGAGAAATTTTTTCGGGATCGTTGCGGAACACTTCAAAAAAGGTGTCGCCGCCCAACAGGAAAGCGCGCCATTCGTCGGCAGTGGTTCCCGTTAAAAATTTGATTCCGCGAGCTGCGCCGTCTTTTAACGCTTTGAACGGATTGGTCGGCAAAAATTTCCCGTCGCATGTCGGCAAAAAGTCCGAAATGTTACTGCCGTCGCGACTGTTTATAAGTTTTTCGTAAAGATTTTTAAGTTCGACGCCGGATTTTTTCATCAAATCGCCGACAGTTTTCGCGCCGGTGAATGACATATACGTTTCTGCGAGTTGGGCGGAAATTTCCGGCTCATTGTAAAAATAGACGTGTCCCGATTGCGGAATTACTTTTTGGAACAAACCTTTTGCGGCGGGAATGACCGTCAGCAACATTGTTGAAACGGAGCCGGCACTTTCGCCGAAAACCGTAATGTTGTCGGGATTGCCTCCGAATTCGGCGATATTTTCTTTGACCCACTGCAACGCCGCGAATTGGTCTTTAATGCCGAGATAGCCGCTGTCCTCGAACGAAGAATCAATGCTTGCGAAGTTCATAAAGCCGAGAACACCAAGCCGATAATTCAAGAAGACGATAACGACATCATGCGCCGCCGCGAAGTTGGAACCGCTGTAAAGCTCTTCACTCGAATAGCCGCTGACGAAAGCTCCGCCGTAAATAAAAACCATGACAGGCTTATTTTTGCCGTTGCCGCGTGTAAAAATGTTGAGCGTCAAGCAGTCTTCGCTTTGCGGGGTGTCGTCGTCATCTTCCACATGGGCATCGACTTTAATTGCCGCTTGAATGGGTGACGCGCCGTATTTTTTTGCGTCGAAAGTCTTGTTTGACGGTTTCAACGGTTGAGGAGCCTGCCAACGAAGTTTTCCGACGGGCGGTTGAGCAAACGGAATACCGAGCCAAGTTTTAACGCTTTTTTCGTCGACAAAGCCGTTAAATGTGCCGTAACGAGTTTTCACGGTGCAATCACTTGCCGCGAAAACGTTGACGGGAACCATCATTGATAACGCCGCCATTGAAGTCGTCTTGAGGAATTCGCGTCGAGTTAAATTTTCAAACACAATATCGCCTCCGTTCAAATATTCGGGCGAATTTTATCAGCAACGTTGACGGCAAGTCAAGGGAGTATTTTTTTTTTTGAGAAAACTTATCCGCGCAACAAAAAAAGCCCCGATATGTCGAGGCGATTAATTTCTTACGTGTTGTCAGTCTTCGTAGACGTAACGCAACGCGTTTAAGTTATCCGTGTTAAAATCTTTGTGACAGACACAGCCTTTCGAGTTCAATTCCATCGTTTGACGGTTGCCGGCGGAATATTTTTCCCAGTGCGGAATTAATTCGTTGTCGGGGTTGCCCGTCGCCGCAAATGCCGCCCACGTCGCTTGCATTTGTTTGACAAGATTTTGATTCGGATTCGGTTCAAAATCATTTCCCACGTTGAAAGTATACGGCAGGTCTGCCATGTGGCACGAACGCAAAATTTCTATTGCCGCCCACTGACTGAACAGATAAAAATAAACGTCGTCGAACGCCGATTGATATTCTGCCGCCAACTCTTGACCGACGCGCCAATCCAACTGTGTCGCAAAGTCGCCGAAAGTGTCTGAGGTATCGGGACGCCCGTTGAGCCACGCTTGATAAATTTCTTCGGGATTTGTCAATTTGGAGTTTCTCATTACTTGGGATATTTCTGCGTAATTGCCGTGAAGAATTTCAAAAAATGTTTCGCTGCTCCCCAAACAATAACGCCATTCGTCAGCGGTTGTGCCCGTCAAAAGTTTGATTCCGCGAGCCGCGCCGTCTTTGAGTGCTTGGAAAGGATTTTTCGGCAAAAATTTTCCGTCACATGTCGGCATATAATCAAACAAAAATTCGAGAGCACGAACTTCGCAGAGTTTTTCGTAAAGCTGTTCGAGTTCGGCGGAAGATTTTTTCATCAGGTCGCTCATGTTTTTTGCGCCGCTCAATTCCACAAACATTTCTGCAGCTTTGGCGGATTTTTCCGGCTTGTTGTACGTAAACAGATGACCGGATTGCGGAATTGCTTTTTGGAACAAACCTTTTGCGGCGGGAATGACCGTCAGCAACATACATGAAATTGAGCCGGCACTTTCGCCAAAAATCGTCACGTTGTCGGGATTGCCTCCGAATTCGGCGATATTTTCTTTGACCCACTGCAACGCGGCGATTTGGTCTTTCAAACCGAGATAGCCGCAGTCTTCAAAGGCAGAATCAATCGCGCCGAAGTTCATAAATCCGAAAACGTTCAGCCGATATTCAATGCTAACCATAACGACATCATGCGCCGCCGCAAAGTTCGTGCCGTTATACAGCGGGTCGCTTGTGCCGCCGCCGACAAAGCCGCCACCGTGAATGAAAACCATGACGGGCAAATTTTTTCCGTTGCCGCGTGTCCAAATGTTGAGCGTCAAGCAGTCTTCGCTTTGCGGATTTTTAGATGACGGTTCATTTTCGTCGACATTTTGAACAGCAACGAAACCGAATTTTTTTGCGTCGAAAGATTTATTTGACGGTTTCAACGGTTGAGGAGCCTGCCAGCGAAGTTTTCCGACGGGCGGTTGAGCAAACGGGATGCCCAGCCACGTTTTAACGCCCTGTTCGTCGACAAAGCCGTTGTACGTGCCGTAACGAGTTTTGACCGTGCAATTATCAGCCGCAAAAACTTTTTCGACAGGCAGTTCCGTCGCCGCGAGAGCAAGTGCCGCCATTGAAGTCGTCTTGATGAATTCGCGTCGTGTTAAATTTTCAGACATAGGAGTATGCTCCTTTCAAACATTTGGGCGAATTCTATCAGCAACGTTGGAAACAAGTCAAACATTTTTTGACGTGCCGCGCAGATTTTTTTGACGTGTAGACAATCGAAAAAGCCCCGGAAAACTTCCGAGGCTTGAATTTTTTTAGTGGAGCCGGCTAAGGGACTCGAACCTTCGACCTGCGCATTACGAATGCGCTGCTCTACCAACTGAGCTAAGCCGGCGTTGAATCAATCAACGTGCCGAAATATATCACTTTAGTTGTTGACTGTCAAGGAAATTTTTCAGCCCGCGAATTCGTCGGGGCGTTCGCTTGAAAAGCCGTGCCGCCATAACAAAGCTTTGACGATTCGTTGAGCCGCGTGACCGTCACCGTAAGGACTGCGAGCCTCCGCCATTTTGCGATATTCAAAATCGTCCGTGAGCAAAGTTTTCGCCGTCGAGTAAACCGTTTCGCGATTCGTGCCGATAAGTTTCACCGTGCCCGCGTGAACTGCTTCCGGTCGTTCGGTCGTGTCGCGCAAAACCAAAACGGGCTTGCCGAGCGCGGGAGCTTCTTCCTGCACGCCGCCCGAATCAGTCAAAATTAAATCTGCGCGGCTCATTAAATTTGCGAACGGCTCATAATCCATCGGGTCAGTCAAGCGCACGCGTTCCAAATTTCCGAGTTCGGCGTTGACGACTTCGCGGACTTTCGGATTTTTGTGAACGGGAAAAATTATTTCGACGTTCGGAAATTCTTCGACGAGCGATTTTAAAGCTTTGTAAACGTTGCGCATCGGTTCGCCCAAATTTTCGCGGCGGTGCGTCGTCACCAAAATTATTCGGCGGTTGTCGAAGTCGACGTTTGCAAGTTCGCCCGTGAATTTGAAATCGCGTCGAACGGTTTGATACAGCGCGTCAATAACCGTGTTGCCCGTGACGAAAATTTTTTCGGCGTCAACGTTTTCGCGCAGAAGATTTTCTTTAGCTGTGATTGTCGGCGAAAAATTTAAATCTGCAAGCGAGCCCGTCAAGCGTCGGTTCATTTCTTCGGGGTACGGCGAAAATTTATTGCGCGTTCGCAAACCGGCTTCGACGTGCCCAACTTCGATTTGATGATAATACGCCGCCAACGCGCCCGCGAAAGTTGTCGTCGTGTCCCCGTGAACAAGTACAACATTCGGTTTGACTTCGCTTAAAACTTTGTCCAGTCCCAAAAGTGCGCGGCTTGTTATGTCGAAAAGCGTTTGACCTTCCGACATGATGTTTAAATCGAAATCGGGACGGATGGCGAACAATTTCAAGACTTGGTCGAGCATTTCGCGATGTTGAGCCGTGACCGCCACGACCGATTCAATTTCGGGTTGACGTTGCAATTCCAAAACGACGGGTGCCATTTTAATCGCTTCGGGACGCGTGCCGAAAATCGACATGACTTTTAATTTTTCCATAAGCTGTCTCCTAATTGCTTGGTCGGGCGATACCGAGTTTCTTTACGCCACCCGCTTTAAAAGCGGGGGAACAATTTATTTGACCGCTCAACCTTAAAACTAATTCGCGGGACGAGCGATACCGAGTTTCTTTACGCCATAAATTATTGCGACGATGATAATCAGCAGAATCAACACGGCGACTTGTCGGCTGACTTCCGTCATTGCGATTGCGCTCAAACCGAAAAGTGCGCTGATAACGTACATTAAAAGAACCGCTTGACGTTGCGAAAAACCGACGCTCAAAAGTCTGTGGTGCAGGTGACCTTTGTCGGGTTTGAAAATCGGCACGCCGCCGCGAAAACGTCTGACGATTGCAAACGTCGTGTCCAAAATCGGCAAGCCCAACGCAAAAATCGGAACGATAAGCGCGATTGTCGCAACGGATTTAACCGAGCCCGTGACGGAAATTCCCGCAAGCATGAAGCCCAAAAACATTGAGCCGGTGTCGCCCATGAAAATTTCTGCGGGGTTGAAGTTGTATTTCAAAAAACCGACAGCCGCGCCCGCAAGTGCCGCCGTCAAAACCGCAACGAGAATCAAATTTTGGTCGAGCGCAACGAACATGATTGTTATCGAGGCGATTGACGCGACGCCCGCCGCAAGTCCGTCAAGCCCGTCGATTAAGTTGACCGTGTTCGTCAAACCGACGAGCCAAAAAACCGTTACGGGAATTGCAAAACTGTCGAGGTACAGAAAATCGCCGAACGGGTCTGTTACGAAATCAATTCGCACGTCAAAAAACAAAACCAAAATCACCGCCGCGACAATTTGTCCCAAAAGTTTTACGCGTGCAGGAAGATTTTTATAGTCGTCAAGCAAACCGAGCGCGACAATTAAACTGCCCGAAAAAATCAGTCCCGTGACTTCTTTGATTTGTTCGCCGTCAAGACCAAATTTTATCGCGACAAAAAATATCGCCGCCATGAAGCCCGCGTAAATCGCAAGTCCGCCGATACGCGGCACGGGTTTTTTGTGAACTTTTCGAGGGTTCGGAGCATCCATCGCGCCCGTTTTTTTCGCTAAGGAAATTACAGCCGGCGTTGCGAGCAGTGCAACAATCACCGCCGCCGCGAACGCCCAAAAATATACAGGCATTCAATCAACCGTCCCATTTAAAAATTTCCATTGATTCTACAACAGGGCTCAAAACTCGTCAATTACGGCGCGAACAAAATTTTATCAAAAAGTTGCGGCGCGAAAAGATTTTGTGTACAATGTGACAGCTATTTTTTTTTCGACGGGAGGTGAAAGCTTGAGACTTGACAAACGGCGGGCGAACGAATTGCGCGAAGTTTCTTTGACGCGGCGTGTGCAAAAATTTCCGGCAGGTTCCGCGCTGATTGAAGTCGGCAACACGAAAGTTATCTGCGCGGCGACGATTGAAGACAGAGTTCCATTTTTTCTCAAAGGCACGGGCACCGGTTGGTTGACTGCGGAATATTCCATGTTACCCGGCGCGTCGACTGAAAGAATTTCCCGCGAACGTTCGACGAAGATGAGCGGGCGCACGGCGGAAATTCAGCGATTAATCGGGCGGGCATTGCGTTCCGTGACGGACTTGTCTTTAATCGGCGAACGCACGATAACCATTGACTGCGACGTTATTCAGGCTGACGGCGGCACGCGCACGGCGTCAATAACCGGCGCATTCGTGGCACTGGTCGAGGCCTGCGAAACAATTTACACGGTCGGCGAAGCTTTTGCCGTGAAAGATTTCGTTGCGGCAGTTTCGGCGGGCATCACTCCGGAAGGCGAAAAAATTTTGGATTTATGTTTCGCGGAAGATTCGACGGCGGCGGCGGACTGCAACGTTGTAATGACGGGCGCGGGCGAACTCGTCGAAGTTCAGATAACCGCCGAAAAAAATCCGTTCACGCGTGCCGAACTCAACGAACTTTTGGATTTGGCGCAAGTCGGCATTGACGAATTAATTTCCCTGCAAAAAGACGCGCTCGGACGTGAACTTGTTTGGCGTGTCGGACGTGTCGGCTAACCCGCTTTAAAAGCGGGGGAACAGTTTATTTGCGATTGCTAAAAATTTTTTTTGCAACAACATTTGAACGCGGCGACAACTTTTGAATTTTGGTAACGTTAATCGCGTCAACTGTTTGGTTACTTTCTAAAAGTAACCGTGTCGGCTAAAAATTTTCGTCGGTTGAACCGTCACGTTGTCGAGTGACTGAAATTTTTATCTGTCGACAAAAGTTTTTAACACGCGCTGAAGTTTCGCAACCGATTTAAAGTTGAGATGAAATCATTCTGCATTACGAATTACGAATTGCCTTTCAGGGGGGAGATACGTTGAAAAAAATTTTACTCGCGTCGAAGAACTCAGACAAGCTCAAGGAAATTCGCCTTGCCCTCCAAAGTTTACCCGTTGAAATTATTTCGCTTGCCGATTTCGACGACATGCCCGACGCTGTTGAAGACGGCAAAACTTTCGAGGACAACGCGCTGATTAAAGCAAGATTTTTCGCCGCACGAACGAAACTTGCCTGCCTTGCCGATGATTCCGGTTTGGAAGTCGACGCGCTCGGCGGACTGCCCGGCGTTTATTCGGCAAGATTTTCCGGCTACCACGCTGACGACGGCACGAACAATCAAACACTCGTCAACGAACTGAAAAAAATCGGCGTCACCGAATCAAAAGCGGATTATCGATGCGCGTTGGCTTTCGTCGACATCGACGGCACCGAAATTGTCACCGACGGCAAAGTCGACGGCACAATCAAACTCGTTCCCAAAGGGAGCGGCGGTTTCGGCTACGACCCCTACTTTTACTTGAGCGAAAGCCGAACAATGGCGGAAATTTCTCCCGCCGAAAAAAATTCAATCAGCCACCGTGGTGCGGCTCTTGAAAAAATGATTCTGAAGTTAAAGGGGCGTTTACCGTGAAGATAGGACTTATCAGCGACACTCACGGCAACTGGTCTTCGATTGATCAAGCGGTAAGTATCGCGCAAAAAATGGATATGTGGCTTCACATGGGCGACTGCACGCCCGACGCCGAATATTTGCAATCATTGGTTGACGTGCCCGTTTACGGCGTGGCGGGCAACTGCGATTGGCCGACGGGCGATATTTGCTACGAACGAATCGTAGACGCGGCCGAGCACAGAATTTTTATAACTCACGGACACAATTACGGCGTGCGCTACACGCAAGAATATATTATGGAGGCGGCCGAATCGCAGAACGCGGACATTGCGGTTTACGGTCACACGCACATTGTCGAATACCTTATGGGTCCGCCGATTATTTTAAATCCCGGCAGTGCCTCGCGTCCGCGTGACGATACTCGCGGTTCGTTCATGATTATGGAGCTGGAAAAAAGTTCCGACCCGAAAATTACCGTCGTCCGCATGAAACCGCAACAGCATCGCTACTGAATTGACAAACTCCCCATGTCTAAAGGCAGGGGATTCTGCTATCATCAACACTTGCTTAAAAATTTAAGTCTTACGGTGTCTCCCGCAAGGGTCGTTGCCTCAACCCTGCTTGCAAAATATTTATCGCGGCGTTTCGGTCTCGGTCATGTTCCGCACCACAGTTCGGACATATCCATTGGCGTATTTTCAAATCCTTGACTTGCGGATTCTTTTCACCGCAACACCCGCATATCTGACTTGACGCGAAATATCTACCGACTTCCCTAATTATCGTGCCGAACTTTGACGCCTCGTACTTCAAAATATTTACGAAATTGCCGAAGCCCAAATCAGAAATCTTCCTGCCGTAAAGTTTTTGCATTCCCTTAAGGTTCAAATCTTCAATGCAAATCGTGTCGTACTCAAGGCAAAGTCTGCGGGCAAGTTTGAAGTGGAAATCATGTCGTTGATTCGCCGATTTTTTATACAGACGCGCCAATTTCAATCTCGCTCGTTTCCGATTGTTTGAGCCGTTACGCTTCCGCGACAAATTTTTACAAGCTGACCTTATCGCAACTGAATTTTTAGCAAAAAACAGCGGGCTTACAACATCTCTGCCGTTCGACGCCGTCAAAAATTTCTTTAAACCGAAGTCGAAACCGACTCTTTTACCCGTTCGCGTCTCAACCTCAAAGTTTTTGGCATCCGTCACGAAGTAAACGTAAATGTCGCCCAAACTGTCGCTTTTAACAGTCACCGTCTTGACCTTACCGCTGATTCGTCGCGACTGAAAATATCTGTAGCTCTGTCCGTTGATTGTTATCGTGTGAGTTTCCTCATCAAGTTTCCGGCCCGCCTGTTTCAACGTGAAGGATTTGTAACGACGGACTTTCTTGAATTTCGGCGGAGAGCAACGGACTTTGCGTTTAATATTCCCGAAGAACAAATCGAAAGCTCTGTCGATTCTCTCGGCTACGTCTTGTACTGCTTGCGAACCGAATTCCGACAGATATTTGAACTTCGCGATTTTCTTGAGTCGGGTCAAATGCTTTTTGAGCTTGTTTTGATTCAGATACTTACCGAACAATTTGTAATAGCGTTTATGAAGTGCAATGCAATGATTGAAAGTCAAACCCGCCGCGTTTATCTGCCTGTGAAGTTTGGCGTTGTGTTCCGACTTATAGAGTTTGAAACAAAATGTCCTCATTGCACTCACCTCGCAGATATTTTACCGTTTCAAAATTCAAAGCGCAATGCGCGCCTTATATCCCCATAGCTAAAGCAAGGGGTTTACGGCGCGTTTGATAAAATTATCCGCAAAAAAAGCCGCTCACAATCGGGCGGCTAAAAATTTTTTCGTTGTAAATCAGTCTTTAAACAAATCCGTCGACAAGTAACGGTCGCCGGTGTCGGGCAAAAGCACCACGAAAGTTTTTCCTGCGAAGTCGTCACGTTTGGACAGCTCAACTGCCGCCGACAATGCCGCGCCCGCAGAAATTCCGACAAGCACGCCTTCCGAACGAGCGAACGTTTTGCCGAATTTAAACGCGTCTTCGTTGGCGACGGGAACAATTTCGTCGTAAATTTTCGTGTCGAGAGTTTCGGGAACGAAGCCCGCGCCAATACCTTGAATTTTATGTGCACCGGATTTGCCCTGCGACAGGACAGGCGAAGTTGCAGGTTCGACGGCGACAACTTTCACGGCGGGATTTTTCGACTTCAAAAATTTTCCGACGCCCGACAAAGTTCCGCCGGTTCCGACGCCCGCGACGAAGACATCAACATTGCCGTCCGTGTCGTCCCAAATTTCAACGCCCGTCGTGTCGAAATGCGCTTTCGGGTTTGCGGGATTGGTGAACTGCGACGGAATGAACGCGTTCGGAATTTCTTTGGCGAGTTCATCGGCTTTGGCAATCGCGCCTTTCATGCCTTTGGAGCCGTCGGTTAAAACAATTTCCGCGCCGTAAGCTTTGAGCAGTTGGCGACGTTCGACGCTCATTGTTTCGGGCATCGTCAAAATTGCACGATAACCGCGAGCCGCCGCGAAACTTGCCAAACCAATACCCGTATTGCCTGAAGTCGGTTCGATAATCACGGAGTCGGATTTAAGTTTGCCGTCGCGTTCTGCCTGTTCAATCATGGCTTTCGCGATACGATCTTTGACGGAGCCCGCAGGATTGAAATATTCGAGTTTGACGAGCAAACGCCCGTTGAATCCGACAGCCTTCGCAAAATTTTTCGCGTCGAGGAGCGGCGTGTTGCCAATCAATTCCGTGACGCTGTTATAAATTTTTCCCATGCTAAAACTTCCTTTCGATAAAACTTTTTGGGAACGCCGCTGATTTTGTCACAATGCCTTGAATTTGTCAAAGAAAAAATCCCGCCGAGTTTTTCGACGGGAAATAAAATTCCTAATTCCTAATTCCTAATTCCTAATTCCTAATTCCTAATTTCTTCGACGCCCATATAAGGTACGAGAGCTTTCGGAATTTTAACCGAGCCGTCCGCCTGCTGATAATTTTCGAGAATCGCGGCGACCGTGCGACCGACTGCAATTCCCGACCCGTTGAGCGTGTGAACGAATTCGGGTTTGGATTTATTGTCGCGGCGGAATTTGATATTTGCGCGACGAGCCTGATAATCCGTGCAGTTCGAGCAGGACGAAATTTCGCGATATTTATTCTGCGCGGGCATCCAAACTTCAATGTCGTAAGTTTTGGCGGAAGTAAAGCTCATGTCGCCCGTGCACAGCAAAACGACGCGATACGGAATTTCCAACGTGCGCAAAACGTCTTCGGCGGCGTCAACCATGCTTTCAAGTTCGTTCCAAGAATCTTCGGGTTTCGTGAATTTAATCAGCTCAACTTTATTGAACTGGTGCTGACGAATCAAGCCGCGAGTGTCACGACCTGCCGCGCCCGCTTCGGCACGAAAACACGCCGTGTAGCACGCGTAATATTCGGGCAAAGTTTCTGCGGACAAAATTTCGTCGCGGTGAAAATTCGTCATCGGCACTTCGGCGGTCGGCACAAGGTAATAATCCATGTTTTCGAGCTTGAACATGTCTTCGGCGAATTTCGGCAACTGACCCGTGCCAATCATGCTGTCGCGGTTGACAATGTACGGCGCAAGCATTTCGGTATAGCCGTGCTTGTTCGCGTGCAAATCCATCATGAAATTTATGCATGCGCGTTCGAGCCGTGCACCGAGCCCGCGATAAAAAGTAAATCTTGCGCCCGTGACTTTGCCGGCTCTGTCGAAGTCGAAAATATTCAAATTCGTGCCGATGTCCCAATGCGCTTTCGGTTCAAAGTCGAACGTGCGCGGCGTGCCCCACTTGCGAATTTCGGGATTTTGCGTGTCGTCCTTGCCGATCGGGACGGATTTATCGGGAACGTTCGGAATGTGCAAAAGCAAATCGCGCAGGTTTTCTTCGACGGTACGCAATTCCGAATCAAGCTCCGAAATTTTTTTGCCGATTTCGCGGACTTCAGCTGAAATTGCTTCGGTATCTTCGCCGGCTTTTTTCATTGCGCCGATTTTTTTCGACGTGGCGTTTCGTTGACTTTTGAGCTGTTCGGTTTCAGTCAAAATCGTGCGGCGACGTTGCTCAAGTTCCGAAAAGTTGTCGAGGCTCAAAGAATTGTTGCGATTTTTTAACATGGCGCGAACTTCGTCGAGATTGTCGCGCACAAATTTCATGTCGAGCAAAATAATTACCTCCAAAAAATTTTTCGACACAGTCTAGCAGAAACGCCAAACTTTTTCAACGCAACATTGTCCGCAGAAAATTTTTATGCTACAGTTGACGAAAAATTTTGCGGAGGTGTTGACCATGATTGTTGAGCGCGGAACTCGCGGCAAACTCGGCAAATATTTCAATTTAAATGACGCGTTGATTGTCACGCTGAAAATTTCGGGCACGGCGACTTACGATTTTTGTTGCTTCGGCGTCGACGCGAACGACAAACTTTCCGACGACAGGTACATGATTTTTTACAATCAACTTTCGTCGCCGAACGGGGAAATTGTCGGCACGGAAATTTCAAACGGCATGAATTTTTCCGTCAAGCTGAACGATTTGCCGCAGACGATTCAAAAACTCGTGTTCACCGCGTCAATCGACGGCAACGGCACAATGGGCGAAATTTCCCGTCACGAAATTTTAATCGGCAACGAACTTTCCGCGAACTTCGGCGGCGGTGATTTTCAGCAGGAAAAAGCAATTACATCGCTGGAAATTTATCGCAAGAACGGCGAATGGCGTTTCAACGTCGTGGCTCGCGGCTTCAACGGCGGCTTGGATGCACTGCTCGCATTTTACGGCGGCGAACAGGCTGACGAAATTTCGACGACTGAGCCCGAAAAAATTTCACCGCCGAATAATCCGCCCGCACCGAAAAAAATTTCGCTTGAGAAAAAAATTTCCGAAGGCGCACCGAAATTAATTTCGCTTGTCAAACCGCTGAAAGTCGAACTCGAAAAACGAAATTTGCTTGACGTTGTCGCCCGCGTCGCGCTCGTGCTGGATATTTCCGGCTCAATGAGCGGCAGTTATTACGACGGCACGGTTCAAGAAATCGTCAACAAAATTTTGCCCGTGGCGGTTCAATTCGACGACGACGGCGAACTTGATTTTTGGTATTACGGCAGCCGTTGCGAACGTCGCCCGTCCGTGAACATGAAAAATTACGAAAAGGCAGTTCCGCGCACTTGGGAAGACTTGATGAGCAAACTCGGTTACGGCAACAATGAACCCGTCGTCATGCGCGAAGTCGTCGACGAATACGAAACAAGCGACTTGCCCGCGTATGTCGTTTTCGTCACCGACGGCGGAATATCCAAGACCGCGCAGATTAAACAACTTTTGATTGACGCGTCGTACCTGCCGATTTTTTGGCAATTCGTCGGCGTGAGCGGCTCCGGTTACGGCATACTTAAAGATTTGGACAGCATGAGCGGGCGTTACGTCGACAACGCAAATTTTTTCGCGCTGGATGATTTTCGCTCCGTGCCGAACAATGAACTTTATTCGCGGCTGCTGAATGAATTTCCCGCGTGGCTTAAAGCTTGCAAGTCAAACGGCGTGTTTGACGGCTCGGCAAAAAATAATCGCTCGACACCGCCGTCCGAAAAATCTTTTGGCGACAAAATCAAAGGCATATTTGGCTTTTGAAGTCGTTTCGTCAACAAAAAAAATCCCCCGTTGAAATTCACGGCGGGGAATTTTTATTTCAAACGCCAACAAAATTTATGTCGGCGACGATAAAAGTTTCGTTTCGTGAGTGGCACCGGACAATTTCGGCAATTCGGCGGCACCGTCAATTTGTTTCAGTTCCGCGCCTTCGCCCGCAGGCAAATATCCGATTTCGATAATCTGCATGAGTTCGCCCGTCTGTTGCGCGATTAATTCTTTTGAGCGGTGGAGACTGTCAATCGCCGATTGTTGCCGCTTTAACGCCGCGTCCATTTGTTTGAGCAAAAATTCTTGTTCGGTGTCTTGATCTTTTTCTATCTGCCGAAAATAAAGGTTGTATTGAGGCGTGCCCTGTTCGTATTGCGTCAGCACATCCAAAAGTTGCGGAAGTTTTTTTGTGTCGTACTCGTCTTTGCGGGCTTCAATCGATTTGGTAAGTTCGCCGTAAAATTTTTCAATGTCGCGCACAAGTTTCATTTCGCCCGACGAAATAATCAACTGACGTTGTTTTGACAGCTCGACAATTTTTGCTTGAAGACCGACCAAATAATCCGCCAATTTCGCTTGACCTTCGACGCGGGCGCGTTCAATCATCATTTGGCTCATCGTTTGCGCTTTGATTATGTCAAGTTGAGCGTCGCGCATCAATCCGATTCGCTCGTTGTCCTTGTCGGCAAGTTTCAGTTGCCATTGATGTTCCATTTCGGCGAACTTGGCTTGTTGTGCGGCTTCCGCCATGCGTGCTTGCGTTTGCTTCTGAAGGTATTCGATTTGGGCGGCGCGTTCGGCTTGAAGTCGTTCGCTTTCGATTTTGGCAAGCTTTAACTTCGCGTCGTGTTCGATTTTTGCGCGGGCATTTTCTTTGTCTGCCATGCTCAAAGCCGTGTTGCTTTCGATTTCCGCAAGCCTGGTTTGTTTGTCGCGTTCGATTTACGCAAGTTTAACTTGGTCGCTATTTGCGGGCGGACGTTTTCTCGTTGACGAATCGGACGAACCAAATACAAAATCGCCGATTGTTGACAAGATTTTACCGCCGATACCCATTGCGTTCGACATGATTGAACTGAAAAGCCCCATGGTGTTTCCTCCAATTACGTTAGTTACAACTTTAGTTCCCGATATAAAACGTTCGACTTGCGGACTGCGGTGTTCGCCGATTTTGCATTCGGTTGCGAAATGTTCACAGTTCTCGAAAAAAAGATTGTAGCCCGATTCGCCGATACAATCGCGGGCATATGTGACGACATCATCAACGGGATAAACTTCGTCGGCGTCGTAATGCGCAACTTCAACCTCGCCGCCCGCCAAAAAAGTTTGCAGACTGGTTTTGATAATGTGCGCTTTCGACCAGTCAAGGACGCTGTCATCGTCGTCGCCGGTGAAGTGAATCACTTCGTCCGCCGAAACGAAAATTCCGTGGTGATAATAAATTCCGCCCATGCGACAAACGCGAATATGGTCGCCGCGTTCGGGGTATTCAAAATGCCAACTCGGATTGCTCATCGTTTGTTCAGCCCGCTCCTCATGCGGTACAGTAATCGGTTAAATTCTTCTTCGCGCTGTTTCAATGCGTCGGAAAAAGCTTTTGCGTCGGCAAGATACGTTGCGAAATTTTGTCGACGGAGCGCGGCGAACTGCGTCAACATTTCCGAAGAAACTACGTCAAGCGCACTGTCTTCGACGAATTTTAATATTTCGGCGACGGACAAGTTCAACAGTGATTCCGCCCACTTGAGCAAAAAGATTCGCTCTTCGGTTTTGT
This sequence comes from Selenomonadaceae bacterium, assembly GCA_017470715.1. Lineage (GTDB taxonomy): Bacteria > Bacillota > Negativicutes > Selenomonadales > Selenomonadaceae > Quinella. The sequence goes on along the minus strand of JAFUYE010000066.1, from coordinate 17,415 downwards.
CGCAGGCGAAAATTATATTCTGCAATTCGCGCTGAAAATTTTCCGTGCAGGAATAAATTTTGCTTTCCGTCTCGAATTTTTCTTGCAGGTCGCCGTTTGGCTTGAACGCGCAGTTTTGATAGACGATTTTGCGTTCGTGCAGGTAGAATTTGTCAACTTCGTCGCGGTACTTATGCAAAGCCGTCAAAACTTTTTCGGCGATGTCAAGCAACTTGCCTTTGAGCGCGAACTTAACCAGCGGCAAAAATTTTTGTTCAATCTCGAAACGTTTCGTCCGCCAATCTTCGTACAGCTCGGAAAAAATTTCGTCGTCGATGCCGTCTTCGTGACATTTCGCCGCAAGTTCTTCGCGCAGGCTCGTCTTGAAAATTTTGTAGTCGTTGCTCCAAGTTTCCCACGCGTCCACGATTTTCAGAACGAAATCTTTGTGCAAAATGAAGAAATCCAACTTCGCTTGAGCGTTGTTGATAAGGCGAATGTAATTTTCAACCAGAAACGCGAAATCTGCGCGGGGCTCCGATTGAAGGTCGATAAGTTCGCGAACGGAATTGTCGCCGTCGTTAATTTCGTCCAGCCGCGTGAAGAAATTTTCCGCCTGCGTTTTGAGCGAAAGAATTTGTTTCTTAGGTTCGTCGGTTTGCAGTTCCAGCCGTCGCGCCAAAAATTCTTGACGTTCGGCAAGCAAGGCTTTTTCGTCGTCCGTCAAGTTCGGATTGTCGGCGGGCTTCGTCTTGAGTTTCAGTGCCGCTTGCGAAAATTCGCGGATGGTTTCGCTCTGTGCGGTTTCGTAATTCTGCAACGCCTCAAGCAACGTGTCGGCGACATCGGTCACGGCGTCGAAATATTTTATCGGCGACGCGGCAAGTTCGGCGACATTGTAACGCGTCAACAACTGCTTGCCGTCGAATTTCTCCGTCAACTTTATTTCGGGTTTCGCAGATTGTTCCGATTCGGGCGCGGATTTTTCGACGAAAATTTTTTTGTAAAGCTCCGTGTTTGTCGAGTCGTTGAAAATCGGCACGAGATTATTTGCCGTGAAGATGTCAAGAATTTCTTGAGCAGTGCCGCGAAAATTATTCGGAACGAGCGCATGACTGCACGGAATAACAGAAACGTCGTGATTTCTAACGATAGCTGCATTTTCGCCCTCGCTGTCCAAATCTTTTGCAGAAATTGCGCCATTATCGTTGACGCACCAAAAATCTTGTTCAAGAATGCGCCAACCGTAACCTTCCTGAAGCGGAAAAGTTTTTTCCTTGACCAACTTCCAAAGTTCGGGCGGCGTCGGAATTTTCCAGTCGTTGAAGCCGCCAAAATACCGCTCGTTTGTCTCCCGCATGAAAGCTTTGACTTGGGAGTAATTGTAGGCGCGAGAGCACTTCGGATATTCCTTCAAATGCGCCCAAACAAGAGCAGTCATACCGTCGAAAATTACGGGGATGTTCTCAAAGAAATAAAACCGCTGCGCCCAAATTGCATGGATAACTTGTTCCCTGTCGTTGCTCATAATCAACACCTCCGCGCAGATTTTAACAGAAAATTTTTTCGATAACAACAAACCACGAGTGCGAATTTCTTTTCCGCACAGCATAACCGACAAAAATTTTTCAAACGGCTATTACATTGCCCGCCGCCGATTTGCTAAAATAAATCGCAGTCATCTTTTTACCAACGGAGGAATTTTTTATGGCACCAAAACGCAAGGCAATTCGGGCAGGAATTTTTTTCATCGTGTTGTTGCTGGTCAGCGGCTTGATTTTGATGTATCGCGGCAACGACGCAGTAATTCTTGCGACGGAACGGAAAGACGGCATTTTGACGGCGGAACAAGTCAAGCTGTCGTTTGATTCGGTCGGCGGGCGATTAATCAACGAAGCGGTTCGCGAAGGGCAGGAAGTCACCGCCGGACAAGTCGTCATGGAAATTGACGCGACCGATACGAATTTGGCGATTGAAAAACTCAAAGCGCAAATTGCCCAACTCGACGCGCAGATTCAATCGACTTCGGGAACAATGCGGACAAATTTATTCCGCGCCGACAACGACGAACAACAATCTTTCCGACAGATCGACAGCCAACGCGGAGCGGTCTCGGCGGCACGGGCGACACTTTCCAACGCGGAACTCGATTACAATCGAAAAGCCGAACTGTTCAAAGACGGCGCGATTGCCAAAGCTCAACTCGACGATGCGACAATGGCATTGAATGTTGCGCGGGCGAACGTCGAAACTCAACAACAACTGCTTGACAGACTTTTGGCGGGCGTGGCGGACAACGGCTCGACCGATTCGCTCAACTTGCCGACAATCGCCCAGGAACGTGCTACGGCGGAAAATATTCGCAACGACATAGCCGCCTTGACCGAACAGAAAAAATTTTTGGAAGTTCAGCTCAAAGAACTTGAAGTGGCGAAATCGCGCTTGACTTTGCACGCGCCCGAAGACGGAAAAATTTTGTCCGTGTTGCAAAAGCAAGGCGAAATGGTTGCGCCGAATGTCCCCGTCATTTTGCTGGAAACGAAACGAATTTATTACGACATTTATCTTTCCGAAGAACAGGCGGTCAATCTGCGCGAAGGCGACGAAATTACCTGCACGACGGTTGCGGGCAACAAAAAAGTTCGCGGAACGATTCGACTGTTGACGCAGGCACCCGGTTTCGCGGATTTGAAACAGTCACGCGAAAAAGGTCAAGCAGATTTATCGGCGTTTCAAGTGCGAATTTACATTGACGCAAACGAAAATGTTTTGGCGGGACAAACCGTCACCGTGGAGCTGTGATTATGGGATTCGTTGAAAGTTTCAAAGACGAAGTAAAATTTCTGTTCAGCGGCAAAGGTATGCCCTACGAAAAAGTTTGCCTGACCGTCGCCGTGATTGTCACCGTGTTGTTGTCGGTTTTGATGGGACAAAATTTCGCGAAAGATGCGCCCGTCGTCGTCATTGACTTGGACAATTCACGCCTGAGCCGCGAAATTACGACGCAGATTGATTCGTCCGAATACATGAACGTTACCGCAGTCATCAACGTGCCGTCAAACCCGAACGAATTTTTTTACCGCGACGAAACTGTTGCCGTGGTTTATTTTCCGCAGGACTTCGAGAAAAATTTTTACACGGACAACACGACGCCGCTCGGAATTTTTTACGATAACTCAAATACCGCGCAGACTGCCGACGTGCAAGAGGCAATGAACGAACTTGTCGCGATTAACAACGCGATGAAAAATTCTTCGGCGACGGGCGGGCTGGCATTAAATTCGCGAAAACTTTTCAATCCCGCCGGCTCAACGTCGAATACGCAGACGCAAGGATTTCTGTTTTTCTTCGGGTCAATGTTTTTCGTGTTCGCGACAATCGGCATGGTTCCGCGACTTCGACTGACTCACCAGATTGACAAAATTTTACTCGACGGTACGCCGTGGGATTTAATCGGGCGAATTCTGCCTTACGCCGCGTGCATGATAATTTCGTTCTTTGTCGGGCTGGCAATTCTGCGCGTGTGGGGCGATTTGGTTTTCAGCGGGCGATTAATCGACTTCCTGCTGATTCAAATAGTCTTCGCGGTAATGCTCGGCATGATGAGCGTTTTAATCGGTTGGACGGCGTCGAATCCCGGTATCGCGTCAAGCCGAATGATTTTGTTTATCCCCGGCGGATTTATTCTCGGCGGCGTGACAAGCCCGTTGTCGCATTTGGCACCGTGGGTTGTGGCGGTGTCGCACATTTTCCCGTTGACGTGGGAATATCATTTCACGCGTGACATAATTCAGCGCGGAGCAACTTTACCGCAAATCAGTTCGGAAATCGGAGCGTTTTTCATTTACGTGGCAATCGTCGCGATTTTGTTGAGCTTGCGTTTCTTCACGGCGCAAAAAGATTTGATTAAATCGAAACAAGCCGAAGCACTCGGACAATTTGAAGTGTCGAACGCGATTTTTAAGCCCGAATCAATCGTAAAAAATATTTTGGTGCCGACGGACGGATCCGGTCAGGCGTTCAAAGCTTTACTGCAAGCAGTCAACGTTGCCGAAGCGTGGGGCGCACGAATCACTTTGCTTATGGTCGTGAAAATCGACGAAGACATTGCCGCGTTTGAACAAGTCAGCTTGGGCGGTTACGTGCCGAGCGAATTGAATGCAACCGCGTATAATTTGCTGAACGATTTGCGGCAAGTCGTGCCTTCGGACATTGAAGTTAAAACTCTCGTCGAAGTCGGCGAACCTGCGGACGAAATTGTCAGCGTCATCAAGCAAGGCGGCTATGATTTGGTTGTCATGGGTACTCGCGGTTTCGGCAGTTTCGACGAAGAAACTGTCGGATCCGTTTCAAAATACGTGCAGGAAAATTCGCCCGTGCCCGTCGTTTTGGCAAAAGGTTTGCCCGAAGATTGGGACGACGAAAATAATTTCACCGGCGGCAAAAACATTTGGAAAGAATGACCTTTGATCGCGATAAATTTGGATTGTCGCAACCTTGCGGCGTGTCGACTTCGATTCGGCTGATTCGTTAATTTTAGTTTTTGAAATCTACTTTCTTCCAGCGAAGGAAGAAAGTAGCAAAGAAGTTGCGAACGCTTGCCAGCGCGCCTTCGCCTGCGCGTGGAGCGTCAGTCGTTCGCAAAACAAACGTTGCGATAACCCGTACTTGGTGTTGCCCGCAAATTTCGCATCACGCGAAATACGCGGGCGAGGCCGTCATCCGTGACGGCCTCTGATTTTCGCCGTTAAGTACTTTACCGACAATCGCTAAAAGTAATACGCGTTTATAAAAAAACTCTCAGGCAACTGCTTGGGAGATTTTTTTGTTTGAAGCGTTCGACAAGCAAATATTATCGCCGTTTGCAGGAAAATCGCGCCCGCGAAAGAATTTATAACCGAAAATTTTTTCCCGAACGTCACGAAGGAAGGCGATACGATGAATTATCGGCAGATTTTGGTTATCGGCGACATGCACGGCAAATTCACGCGCTTGCTGTCGTTGTTTCACAAAATCGACTTCGACGAACGCAAAGATTTGCTGATTTTGCTCGGCGACTACATTGACCGCGGCGAAGAAAACATGCGTTGTTTCCGTTGGGCGATGGAAATGAGCGAAAAACCAAATGTCGTGGCACTTCGCGGCAATCATGAACAAATGATGCTGTATTATTACCTGCTCGGCGGCTCGGAAGGCTACATTTGGTTACCGAACGGCGGCGACAAAACCAAAGCCGAATTCGACGCGTGGCGGCAACGTGACCCGACGGCTTTTCAACGCGCATTGAAATTTATCGACGAACGTCCGTATTATTATCGGCTTGATGTTAACGGCGAAGAATATATTTTCGTGCACGCGGGACTTGACCCGAAAAAATCGCTCGACGAACAAGACGAAGAATCACTGCTTTGGATTCGCGAGAAATTTTATAACGGTTACACCGGAAATGCGCATGTTGTCTGCGGACACACGCCCACGCCGTTTTTGAAGCGAAATTGGTACTATCCGATACGTTTGCCGAATAAAATTACGCTCATGGACACGGGCTCATTCATGCAAGACGGAAAAATTTCTTGTATCGACATTTTGAGCGACAGAATTTGGCAGAGCGATTGAGGAGCGAATATGAAAAATCTTAACGTGAAAATCGTCGGGCTCGGCGAAAGCGGCGCACGTGCTATCAGTTTGATGATGAATTCGCGTGTCGGACAAAAAATTTCCGCCGGATTCGTCGCAATCGGCAATGACGAAAACATTTTGCTCACAACGACGACCAAAACGAATATTTTTCTTAATCGTGACGCGGTTACGATTCAACAAAAAATTTCGGAGGCACTCGACGGCGCGAATTTTATTATTTTGGTCGCGGGCTTGGGCTCAACTGCGGCAAATCGTGCAATTCCGATGATAATTTCGCACGCAAAAGCTCACAAAACGGCAACTGCGGCATTTGCAAACCTTCCGTCGAAGCTCGAAAATCAAATTCGCCACGAAAACGCCGCAAGATGCATGACTGAATTTGTAAAAGCCGACAGTTTGTTTACTTTGCCCGCCGAAAAATTGTTTTTGTTCCGTTTGAACCGAAAAGAAGTCAGCTTGAACGATTTATTTGCCGTCGCGGACGAAATTTTTTGTAACGGCGTCAAAAACTTCCTTGACACGCTGATTTTCAATAAAAAACTGTCTGCGAGCGATGTAAAGTTCGGAAATGCGGCTTTTGCTTACGGCGAAGCTGAAGGCAACGAAAACGCACTTGCCGCAATGAAAAATGCCGTCAACTTTAAAACGATTGACCCCGAAGAACTCAAAGTCACGCCGAAAATTATTGCGCGAGTGACCGGCGGCGAATTATTCTTCAAAAGTTCGGCTGATGAAGCGAAAAAATTCCTCAAAACACAAATTCCGAGCAGTGCGAAGCTTTTTTGGTTTGTCGACAAAGATTCGGCTGTCGGCGATAAAGTTCAAGCGTCGATAATGTTCATGCGCCCGCCCGAATTTAAATCGGAAAAATCGAATTTCCCGTTGCTGAAAAATTTTTTTGGGAGGTTTCAATCATGATTAAAATAATTTTGTCGGACATTGACGGCACTTTTTTGGCAAACGACAAAAGTACGCCGAAATTGCACGCCGACGCGCTGAAAATTGTCACGGAACGCGGAATTAAATTCGTTTTTGTGTCCGCACGTATGCCGGAAGGAATTTACCCGATAACCGACGCGCTCAACATGCCGCACACGCCCGTTATCAGTTACAGCGGCGGACTTGTCTTGACGGACGACGAAAAAATTCTGTTCGACAAAAAAATTGCTCACGACGAGGCAAAAAACATTTTGGCGGCAATGAAATTCGGTTGGCAAGACATTACGATAAGTTATTACACCGGACGGCGTTGGGTTGTCGAAAAAATTGACGAACGCGTCCTTGAAGAGCAACGAAACACGGGCGCGCCGTTTGAAATCGGAAATTTTGCCGAACTTTTGAGCGAAAACACTTTGCCGAACAAAATTTTTGTTCGTTGCGAGCCTCCGACGTGCAAAGAGATGGAAACTGTCTTGAGCGACGAATTTCCCGCGTTAAATGTCGTGCGAAGTGCCCCGCATCTTTTGGAAGTCATGGATAAAAGCGTTTCAAAAGCGACCGGCATTGAAGTTTTGCTGAAACATTACGGTTTCGCGCTTGACGAGGCGATTGCGTTCGGCGACAACTACAACGATACCGAAATGCTCACGCTGATACCGAATTCCGTTGCAATGGCGAACGCACCCGACAAAATTAAAAAACTTGCCGCCGCAGTGACTGACTCGAACGAAGACGGGGGCATTTACACTTATCTGGCAAAAATTGGAGTGATTGACAAGTGAAAAGCATGCCGGAACAAGGGCAAATTACGTTTGTAAACACTGCTCCCTTCTCCCTTGTCCCTTGTCCCTTAACAAAATTTTTGGTTCTGTTGGTGACGCTTATGATTTTTACTTCGACAGCCTTCGCGCAGGGCAAAAAAATTATCTACGTGCCGATTGACGGTCGCCCGTGCAATTTATATCAAGTCGTGCAGGTCGCCGAAAAACTCGGTTACGAAATTTTGACGCCGCCCGTTGAAGCGATTGGCACGCGCACGAACATGGGCGACACGCAAGCAATGTGGACGTGGCTTGAAGAAATCGCACCGCAAGCCGACGCCGCAGTTTTGTCGACGGACTCGCTGTTGTACGGCAGTTTGGTTGCGTCGCGAACGCACAGCCTCGACAAGCAAACGATTATGGAACGCGCACAACGTTTTAAAACTTTCCACGAAAATTTTCCGACGCTGCCGATTTACCTTATCGGAACGATAATGCGAACGCCCGCTTACAATTTCAAGGGCGAAGTTCCCTATTACGAGACGCACGGCGCAAAAATTTTCCAGTACACCGCGCTCGTCGACAAGCAGGAAATGGGTTTGCTCACGAGTGGCGACAAACGCAAGCTCAAAAAACTTGAAGCCGACATCCCGAAAGAATATCTTGACGATTGGTTTATGCGCCGCGCAAAAAATTCCGACGCGAACGAACTTTTTATCGAATACGCCCGCGAAGGAGTTTTTCAATATTTTTTGCTCGGCTGTGACGACAGCGCAAGATTTTCGCAGACTCACCGCGAAAGCCGCAAGCTCACCGAATTGGCTTCCGACATGGGCAAAACCGTCGTGCAAGTCACCAGCGGCGCGGACGAACTCGGCATGTTGCTGGTTGCCCGCGCAATCAATTACGACCGAAATTTGACGCCGTTCGTGTCCGTCGAATACAACCTAGGCACGGGCGCGGAAACTTGGCCCCGTTACTGCAACGAACCGATTGGAGTTTCGATTGACGCGGCGATTATTGCGGCGGGCGGTCTGCAAATTCCGTCACACGAACGCGCAGATTTGGTTATCGCCGTCAACACTCGCGACGACGGCAAAACTTTCGAGTCCTCCAACCAAAAGAAAAACAAGCTCAAAAATCGCGGCGACGTAAAAACTTTCGTGAAAATTTTGCGCGAACTCACCGACAAAAATTATCCCGTTGCGGTTGCGGACATTTCATTTTCAAACGGCGCGGACAATTCGTTGATGAATCAAATTAAACGCGACGGCCTGCAGTACAAAATTCGCGCTTACGGCGGCTGGAACACGGCGACCAATTCGAGCGGATTTTTAATCGGTTCGGGCGTGTTGACTCCGTTCATGAGCGACAAAGACGTTGCCGAACTTTTGACGACGCGTTATCTGGACGATTGGATTTATCAGGCGAATGTCCGTCAAGAAATCGTTGCGGCAAGTTATTCGACGCCGGGCGAAGGCACCCCGATGAATTTGGAAGAAAAACTTCCGACGCTTGAAAAACTTTTAAACGAACGCATGAAGGAATTCACCGCGAAAAATTTGTTGTTGCCGAAACAATGGCGGCTTGAAGATTTAAAATTTTCTTTGCCGTGGCAACGAACGTTTGAATGTGATCCGCGCTTTAAATTCGTCGGTTAAGGTGAATTTTTATGGAGACAAAAATTTTTCTTGCCGCGTATCTTGCCGTCGTCAACGTGATAACTTTCGCCATGTTCGGTTACGACAAATATTGCGCTCAACACGACAAATGGCGCGTTCGCGAAAGTACGTTGTTGCTCTGGTCGGCAATCGGCGGAGCGTTGGGCGCGGGCATTGCAATGGAATTTTTTCACCACAAAACTTTACACCTGAAATTTAAATTCGGCGTGCCGTTGCTGTTGTTCGTGCAAATATTTTTAATCGGAATTCTGCTGACGAATCCCGCAAACATCTTGGACAAAATTTTTCGGTAAAAAAAAATCCCCGTTCGTGTGAGCGGGGAAATTTTTTTTTATTCGAGCGGGTCTTCGCCGTATTGATTGTCGCCCTTCGTGCCGGGACATAACAGCGCGTAAAGTCCAATCACTCCCGCAAGCGCGGCAACAACATTGTCAAACAACGACGGCTCCGCAAACGCACTGTAGTCCGTCACGATTATCGTCAGCGCGTTGAGCACCAGCGACGCATACGCAAGTTTTTCGTCTTTGTCGCAATCGTGAAGGCGGCGAACCATCAGGCAGAAAAACGGAATTTGCCCGACTGCCAATAAAAATTTGAACGCAAGATTGCCCGTCGACGACAGCTGACCGAGCGCGTTCATGTCCATGACGAAAATCACGGCGGCGATTAAAAATTCGACCAAGCAAAGTAAAATACACCGCTTGAAGTAACGCAACCGATTCAGTCGCCCGTCACGCCGGAAAAAATTTTCGTAAATGCCGCTGTCGGGTTGTCGCGCCATATCAAACACCTCCGCAAAAATTCTACGCCAACTCAAATTCAATACGGTTGACGCCGTCGGAAAATTCGTGTGAATAATTTTTCGCAAGCCCGCGCAGGATTGTCGCGCCCAAATTTTCTTCGTCGAGTTCGTCAAAATCTTTGGCAAGCGGATTGTAATTTTTTCCCGCGCAAGAAAATTTTATCGCAACGGAATTGTCGGATTCGGCATAAGTCACGTCGAGCGAAATTTTCACGGCGTCGCCTTCACAAGAATTCGCGAGCATCTCATAAATCAATTCTTCGCAACCGAGTTGCAGGCGATTTGTGCGGCGCACCGACAGCCCGTATTTTTCCGCAAAAGTTTGAATGCCGCCTTGCATTTTCATCAAGTCAAATTCGCGGTTGGAAATTTCGTAGTTGAAATATTTTTGCTTGTGAATGAACGCGACAGTTTTGGGACGTTTGGGCGCGTCGAAAATTTCTGCGGGCGTGCCCTGTTCGTAAATTTCCCCGTCCGCGAAAAATAAAATTCGTGTGGCGACTTCGCGGGCAAAATTCATTTCGTGCGTGACGATAATCATCGTCAAATTTTTTTTCGCCAACATACGAATCACGGCAAGCACTTCGCCGACCATCGTCGGATCCAACGCGCTTGTCGGTTCGTCGAACAAAAGAACTTTCGGATTCATCATCAGGCTGCGGCAAATGGCAATTCGCTGTTGTTGTCCGCCCGACAAAAATTCGGGATATGATTCGGCTTTGGAAGTCAAACCAACTTGTGCGAGCAAATCCAAAGCTTTTTGCCGCGCTTCGTCTTTCGACAGTCCCAAAAGTTTGATTGGCGCGACGGTCAAATTTTCCATAACGTTCATGTGCGTGAACAAATTAAATTTTTGCCAAACCATGCCGAGCTTGCGACGAATTTTATCAATGTCGACGTTCGGCGCGGTAAGTTCTTCACCGTCAACAAAAATTTTTCCGGCGTTCGGCGTTTCCAAAAGTTCCAACGAGCGCAAGAAAACGCTTTTGCCGCAACCGGAGCCGCCGATAATCGCAATTCGTTCGCCTTCGGTAACCGTCAAATCAATGCCGCGCAGAACTTCCAAGTTGCCGAAAGATTTTTTCAGCCCGCGAACTTCAATAACGCTCAAATAAATCACCACACACGCGTAAAATTTGGAGCCGTCACGGATGACGGCTCCACGCCGACGCATTTGCGTGACGCAAATACCGTCGGCCAAATGGGTTGACGACCACGCTGACTTCTGTGATAACGCACCGGTCGCCCGCCGCGCAGGCGCAACTTTCTTTGCTACTTTCTTTCGTTGGCGAAAGAAAGTAGATAAAATTTCACGAATCGGCTTGACGAAGTTGCGACTTTCGTTCGCTCCAATTAAAAATCACATGCACGAGCCAACTTATCGCCAAATAAATCAACAGCCCGCCCGTAATCGTTATCATCGGTTGCATTGTTCGCGACGCAATATTGTTTATCACGCGGGTTAAATCCGTTATCGTGACGTAACCGACAACGCTTGTCCACTGAATCAAATTGACGACGGTCGATTGATAAACCGGTTTGGCAATTCGACAAATTTGCGGAAACGTGACGAGTTTGAACGCCTGCCATTTCGAGAAGCCCAAAGTTCGCGCTGCCTCAACTTGTCCCTTGTCGAGAGCCATTAACGACGCCCGCAAAAGTTCCGCGACGTGTGCCGCCGTGTGCAACGAAAAAGTTATCACCGCCACCGCAACCGGAGGCATTCCCGCACGAGCCAAGACGCCGTAAAACAAAAGCATCAACAACATCAACACGGGCGAGCCGCGAATTATCGCAATGTAAACCTGCGCGAAGATTTTCAGCGGAGTAAATTTGCTTACGCGCAAAAAACAAAGCAGCGAGCCGAGCAACGTCCCGAACAGAAGCGATAACACGGAAATTTCCAACGTCACTTGCAAGCCTTTGAGAATTGTCAGCCAGCCGCCGTCTTTGATAAAAATGCTGTAAATCAGTTCCATGAATTATTTTTTCTCGTCAGCTTTGAAACCCACGTGAACAATTTTGTCTTTGTAATAAGGATTCGTCAACGCAATTCCCGCAGGTTTGTCGCTGTCGGCGGGAATAATTTCGCTCACGGGAACAATCGCCCAAAAGACAACGTCCGCTTGTTTGGAAGTCAACGCCGCCGCACGGGCACCGCTGTCGATATTGACAAGCTCAATATTTTTCAACATGCGTTTGCCGATTTCCGCAAGTACCGCCGTGTTGAAACCCGCAGGTTTTCCGTCAGCAGAAACGTAATCGAGAGGCGGCAAGTCGCCCGTCACGGCAACTTTAATCGTCTGTGCGCTGTCGAAGTGCGGCAACTCAACTGCGGGCGGTTCGCCGTCGGTTTTAATGTCGGTGATATATTCTTTCGCCAACTTGCCGAGCGTGCCGTCGTCCTGCATTTCTTTGATGACCATGTTCAGCGAATCTTTCAATTCGGTGTCGTCTTCGCGCAAGGCAAAGCAGAACGAATCAATAAATTCAAGCGAATGATCTTTCAGTACGAAATAATGCGGGTCTTTGGCAATCATGTAACGCGCAACGCTTGTGTAAGTGCTTATTTCGGCGACTTGTCCCGCTTGCAACGCCGCGAGCATCGAATTGAGATTGTCGAAGAAAACGGGCTTGTGCGACGCGATTGTAACGTTAAACGTCTGTTCGACTTGCTCAACAAACTTCTCGAAATTTTCTTCGCTGACGTTCAAGCGGGTAATCATGCCGAGTTTGACTTTGTTGGTGTCGACAGATTTATTGTCTCCGCCGCCGCAACCGGTCATCAAAATCAGCGCGAACGTCATCAGCAACGCAAAAATTTTTTTCATGCAATCACCTCATTTTTTCGGTTGAACGTGAACAATTTCGTTCGTGAAGTAAGGCTCCGTCACAATCACGCCGTCGGGCTTGTCGCAGTTCGCGGGCGCAAGTGTGTCGTCGATCGGCACGGCAACCCAAAATACAACGTCGACTTGTTTGGAAGTCAACGCGGCGGCACGAGCACCACTGTCAACGTCGACGAGTTCAAAATTCTTGCCGACAAGTTGACTTATCGCCGACAAAACCGCAGTGTTGAAACCCGCAGGCGTCCCGTCCGCACGAACAAAATCAAGCGGCGGCAAGTCACCCGTCACCGCAACTTTAACCGTGTCCGCGCCGTCAAATTTCGGCATTTCCACGGCGGACAAGTCGGAATAATTCGCCTCGGTGATGTATTCTTTCGCAAGCTTTTTTAATGTGCCGTCGGCTGTGAGTTTCAAAATCGCGTCGTCAAATTCTTTTTTCAACGCGGCATTTTCTTCCAACATTGCGCAACAAAAACTGTCGGAAACTTTCGGGACGCCTTTTGTCACAAACTCAAGCGAAGAATTTTGCTGCGTCAAATAATTGCCGACACATTCGTAAGTGCTGAGCGCGTCAATTTGTCCCGCCTGCAACGCCGCAACCATTGAAGTCATGTTGTCGAAAAAAATATGTTTCGGGGTGCGCATTGATGACGTTTGAGCCATTCGCGAAGAAGCTTTTTCAAAGTAGTTGTCAAGCAGAGTTTCCGTCACGTTCATGAATTTTATCGTGCCGAGTTTGAGCGGTTCATTGTTCGCGGAATTTTTTTCGCCGCCTGGAGAGCCGCAACCCGTCACAAAAATCAGCGAGAACGTCATTAACAACGCAAAAATTTTTTTCATGCGGTTACCTCATTGTTTCAATTTGACGTGGACGATTTCATCCGTGAAATAAGGATCGGTCAAAATTATTCCGGCAGGTTTGTCGATGTCGATTGGAAATTCGTCGTAAGTCGGGACGATAACCCAAAAAATTACGTCGACAAGTTTTGAAGTCAACGCAACGGAACGCGCCCCGCCGTCAATCGGAATAATTTGGAAATTTCTTTTCATGCGATTGCTGATTTCGGCGAGCAAAGCTGTGTTGAAACCCGCAGCTTGTCCGTCCGCCCGAACATAATCCAAAGGCGGCAAGTCACCCGTCACACCGATTTTAATCGTCGGCGCGTAGTCTTCGTCGAATTCGTCGCTGTAAAACGTCGGCAAGTCAACTATTTCCGTCGGGGCGGTATGAAAAGCGTCAAGAATATAAACTTTGACGAGTTTCGACAACGTGCCGTCGGCGATAATCGCGTCCATTGCGTCGTTAAATTCTTTTTTTAACGCTGCGTCTTGTTCGCGCATGGCACAACAAAAAGCGTCGGCAATTTTCGGATCGTGCGGCAATAAATCGAAATTGGGATTTTGCGCCGCAAGATACCTGCCGACAACTTCATAAGTCGCAAGCTCATCAATTTGCCCGGATTGCAGTGCCGCCGTCATTTCGGTCATGCTGTTGAAAAAAATATGCCGAACTTTTTCGTGTTGCGGATTGACATTATCGGCTTGTTCGGAAAGTTTGTCGAAAGCCTCTTCGGTCATGTTCATATGACGAATCAAACCGACTTTTTTTGCGGGTTCGGTATTGCAACCTGCCGCAAAAATCATCACGCAAACCGTCAGCAACGTCAAAAAAATTTTCATTGTGAATCCTTACTTCTTAAGTTTAAGGTGAGCAACGTCGTCTTTGAAATATGGTTTGCTCATTTCGACGTTTTCGGGCTTGTCGATGTCGGAAGGAATTTTTTCGCCGATGGGAACGATTGCCCAGAAGATAACGTCAATTTGTTTTGAAGACAAAGCCGCCGCACGTGCGCCGCTGTCGATGTCGACAATCTCAATGTTTCTGCCGAGACGTTTTGCAACTTCCGCAAGCAAAGCCGTATTGAAACCTGCGGGCGTACCGTCGGTGTTCACGAAGTCGAAGGGCGGCAAGTCACCCGTCACGCCGACTTTAATCGTCTGCGCGCCTTCGGTCATGGGAATATCAATTTTCGGCGGAGCCTGTTTTTTGTCGACGTTGGTAATGAAATCGTTGATGAGTTTGTCGAGCGTGCCGTCGGTTTTCATTTCGTCGATGGTTTTGTCCAAGTCGGCTTTAAGCGCGGTATCTTCCTTGCGCACGGCGAAGCAGAACGAATCCGAAAGACCTTTGAGATTGTCGCCGGCAACGAGTTCAAATTTGTCGCTTGTAGCGAGCGCGAAATCGGCAACGCATTTGTACAAACTCACTTCGTCGACGCTGCCGGACTCAAGCCCCATTTGCAGGTTGTTCAGGTTGTTGTAATAAGTCAAGACGTATTTGGAAACGGGGACTTTCGTTTCTTCCTGCACCATTTGCAAAATTTCCGCCATGCGCGTTTCGGTTGCGTTCAGGTGCGTTATCATGCCGAGTTTGATTTCTTTGCCGCTGTCTTGAGCGGGTTTGTCGGTGCCGCCTTGTGAGCCGCCGCAACCGGTGAACAACGCCCCCGCCAACACGCAGGACAGTAACATTTTGGCAACTTTTTTGAGCTTCATTTTGTAAAACCTCCGTAAAATTTATTTATCGCTCTTAAGTTTAATGTGAGCGACCGAGTCTTTGAAATAAGGCGTGCTCAAGTCCAAACCTTCGGGCTTGTCAATGTCGGCGGGCATATTGTCGTTTCCGAAAGGCACGACAGCCCAAAAAGCAACGTCAATGAATTTGGAAGTCAAAGCAGTGGCGCGACTGCCCGATTCGATTTGAACAAGTTCGATATTTTTGCCGAGACGTTTGGCAATTTCGGCAAGCAAAGCGGTATTGAATCCCGCAGGCGTTCCGTCAGCGTTCATGAAATCCAACGGCGGCAAGTCACCCGTCACACCGACTTTAATCGTTTGTGCGCCTTCGGTCGACGGAATTTGAATTTTCGGCGGAACTTTTCCTTTGTCGACGTTGGTAAGATATTCGGCGATAAGTTTGTCGAGTGTGCCGTCGGTTTTCATTTCGTCGATAATTTTATCCAAGTCGGCTTTAAGTCCGCTGTCGTCTTTGCGCACGGCGAAACAAAATACGTCGGTCAGCTTTGCAAAGTCGTCGGAAACAATTTCAAATTTGTTGTTCGAGGCGACGAGATAAGTTGCAACGCATTTGTACAAGCTGATTTCCTGCACGTCGCCCGATTCAACGGCAAGGTGCATTGTCCGCAGGTTGTCATAAAATTTCGGTTGAACTTTATGCAGTGACATGATGCCCGATTTTTCGACAAGCGAATTGTAAAGTTCGTCCATTTTCGTTTCGGTAACGTTCAAATGCGTCAACATGCCGAGCTTGACTTCGTCGTTGTTTTGAGCAGTTTTATCGCCGGTTTGCGAGCCGCCGCAACCGGTGAACAACGCGCCCGCCAACACGCAGGAAAATAATATCTTTGCGAAACGATTAAACTTCATTTGTAAAACCTCCGTTAAAATTTGCCGGACTCGATAGCTTTACCGGTGCCCAGTGCCACGCAATTTAACGGATCGTCGGCAAGCATCGTCGGGATATTCGTTTCCTTGCGAATTAAATCTGCCAGACCGTAAAGCATTGAGCCTCCGCCCGTCAAAATAATTCCGTGATCCATTATGTCGGCGGCAAGTTCGGGCGGCGTGCGTTCCAAAACGCTTTTGACACAGACGGCAATACTTTCAACCGAATCATGCAAAGCCGCAGCAATTTCGTCCGAAGAAACCGTTATGACTTTCGGAAGTCCGCTGACAATGTCGCGTCCGCGCACACTGACATTTTTGTTTCTTGCGCCGGGATATGCCGAGCCGATTTCGATTTTGATTTTTTCGCTGGTGCGTTCGCCAATCATCAAGTTATATTCTTTCTTGATATAAAATTCGATGTCGCTGTCAAATTTGTCGCCCGCCACGCGCAGACTTTCGCCGCAGACAATTCCGCCCAAAGAAATAACAGCCACGTCGCAGGTGCCGCCGCCAATGTCGACAACCATTGAGCCGACGGGTTCGGAAATGTCAATGCCCGCGCCGAGTGCCGCAGCTATCGGTTCTTCGATAAGCTCAGTTTTTTTCGCGCCCGCTTGTTCGGCTGCCTCTTGCACGGCACGTTTTTCAACGGCATTTACGCCCGTCGGAACGCAAATCATTACTTTGGGACGAAATAAAAACGAACGACCTATAACTTTTTCGAGGAAATGGCGAATCATCGATTCGGTCATTTCGTAATCGGCAATCACTCCGTCGCGCAGTGGACGAATTGCCACAATGTTGCCCGGCGTGCGACCAATCATGTCGCGTGCCTCTTCACCTATAGCCAAAATTTTATCGGTGTCCTTGTCGACGGCAACGACCGAGGGCTCACGCAAAACAATTCCTTTATTTTTAACGTAGACCAAAATGTTTGCCGTGCCCAAATCTATTCCGACGCTCATTGACATCCCAAACAAATTGAAAAACTCCCTTCTGCCAACGCGCAAAAATTTCTGATAAAACCGCAGGAATTTTATCATGCTTTATTTTTGTTGACAAGCAAGGCGGCACAAAGTTTCGGCGGCGTGGCGTCGTCGACTTTGGGGCTGTCTGTAAACCGGCTGATTCGTCAAGCTTGATTTTTTGAATGTTACTTTTCTTTGCTTGCGCGAATGTACAATCCAAGTGCAACAGATGAAAAACTCACGGTATCCTGCTAAAATGTTTGTAATTCAAAAAGGCAGGAATATACCATGAGTTACAAACATCTTAGCATAGAGGAGCGCGAAAAG
>JAFUYE010000011.1 GCA_017470715.1 Selenomonadaceae bacterium | reverse complement strand
ATGGATTTAAAATTTGAACACCCCGTAGGCATCGCGCAGGTTCGCGAAAGTTTGAAACCGTTCGGGCTTGACGGTGCGACGATTCAACTTTCGGGCGCGACTTCGGACGTGGCGACTTCAACTGACGTGATGATTCGCACGGTCGATTTGGAAGAAACTCAACGCAAGGAAGTCATGCAGGCGATTCGCGAACAGGTCGGCAGTTATGACGTTCTGCGCGAAGAAAAAGTCGGTGCGGTTATCGGCGGCGAATTGATTTTGAACGCGGTACTTGCGCTGGTGATTTCGTGGGTGCTGATAGTTTTGTACGTTGCGTGGCGTTTTGAATTCAAATTCGGACTTGCGGCGGTTGCGGCTCTCGTACATGATATTTTAATCGTGCTGGCGTTTTTCTCGTTCACGCAGAGGCAAGTTGATTCGTCGTTCGTCGCGGCACTGTTGACGGTTGTCGGCTACTCGATTAACGACACAATTGTTATCTTCGACAGGGTGCGCGAAAATTTGAAATTACATTTCAGACGCGGCGGCAACGTCGTCGAATTGCTCAACCGCTCGATTTACCAAACTTTGACGCGTTCGCTGTACACGGTGTTTACATGTTTGTTCACGACATTTGCGCTGTTTTTCTTCGGCGGCGAAACGACGAAAGATTTTGCGTTCGCGCTGATTGTCGGATTCTTCAGCGGCTGTTATTCGTCGATTTTCATTGCGGGACCGCTGTGGCTTGAGTTTCGCAAGTTCGGCGGCAAGCGTTGATATTGCTTATAAAAAAAAATTTCCCCGTCAAACATGGCGGGGATTTTTTGTTGCCGAAACGTTATCGCCGATTCAAGTTCAATTTCAAGTTTGAGTTTGTAGATCTACTTTTTCTTTGCTTGTCCAAAGAAAAAGTAGCAAAAAGAAAAGACCCGCCTACGCGGCGAGCGTTAGTCGTTCGTTGTAAAAACGTTGCGATAATCCGTGCGTTGTCGTGCCCGCAGGTGAAACATCCTGTTTCAACCGCGGGCGGGAGCCGTCATCCGTGACGGCTCCGATTTACGCCTTGCAAATTTTATTTCGTGAGCAAGTTTATGTAATGGCGCAGGACGTTGCGAATTCCTTCGTCGGCTGCCTGTTGAACGCGCATGTAACTTTTGAGTTGCTCGTTGCGGACAACTTCAACTGCGGCGTCGCGTGCGGCTGTCGTGAATTCGGTAAAGACGTTGACTTTCGTGATACCTTCGCGGACGGCGCGTTTCAAATTGTCGTCACCGGTGCCGCTTCCGCCGTGCAAAACCAACGGTACGGGAACATTTTTTGCAAGTTCCTGCAGGCGCGTAAAATTCAGTTCGGGTTTGCGATTGTTTTTGTAGACGCCGTGACTTGTGCCGATTGAAACTGCCAGCGAATCAACGCCGGTTTTTTCGACGAACGCCGCCGCCTCGTCAACGCGTGTGTAAATCGTTTCGACTTCCGCCGGTTCGGTCGGACTTTCGGTCGTGCCGCCGACGTGCCCGATTTCCGCTTCAATGTCGACGCCGTGCGCGTGTGCAAAATCGGCAACTTCCTTCGTGATTCGAACATTTTCGTCGAACGGATTCATCGACGCATCAATCATCACGGAATTAAATCCCAGTTCAATGGCGCGTTTGACGTAAGCAAAATCTTCGCCGTGATCAAGGTGCAACGCGATTGGAGCTTTGACGCTTTGAGCCATGAGTTTGCCGACAGCCGCCGCCTCGTCCAGCGAAATCAAATGTTTGTGAGCCTGCGCGAAGGAAAGCAAAATCGGTGCGTTCAATTCTTCGGCAACCTGAACGAAGTCGCGAGCGGAATTCAAATCCCAAAAATCCGGCGCGACAACTCCGTAATGATTTTGCTTAGCCGCCGTCAAAATTTCTTTCGTCCGTGTCAACATGTGAATCACCTTTCCGACAAATTTTTTTCGATTATAGACTGTGCC
Organism: Selenomonadaceae bacterium; assembly: GCA_017470715.1. GTDB lineage: Bacteria > Bacillota > Negativicutes > Selenomonadales > Selenomonadaceae > Quinella. Next base: position 15,637 of record JAFUYE010000011.1, on the reverse strand, counting down.
CGTTGACAAAAGCAATGCGGTTATTTTTTCCTTTGTAAAAGTCACTGCCGGCACAAAAAAACTTTTACAAATGCCGCCGCCCGTAAATTGACTTGCATAACCGATTGATTTAAAGTTTCAATAACAACTCAAAGGAGGTTCCCGACATGAAAAAATTTGTCCCGTTCTTGGTCGTTAATCCGAAGTCGTATCTTTGGGGCGAAAAATCTTTGGCACTTGCAAAAGCTGCCGACGAAGCCGCCGAAAAATTCGGGTTGACGATTTTTTTCACGTGCCCGTTTGCGGACATTCGCTTGATTAAGGCGAACACGAAAAATGTCATCGTCACGGCGCAACATATGGAGTCATTGAAGCCCGGTCGCGGCATGGGTCACATTCTGCCCGAATCGCTCAAGGACGCCGGAGCGGATGCAACTTTCCTCAATCACGCGGAAAATTCAATGACGCTTGCGGAACTGTCGAAAACAATTCAACGCGCCAAAGAACTCGACATCACGACGATTGTTTGTGCGGATTCGGTTGTCGAAGGTCAAGCCGTCGCGGAACTTTCACCCGACATTTTGCTTTGCGAACCGACTGATTTAATCGGCACGGGCAAAACCGCCGACGACAGCTACACGATTGAAGTTTGCGAACGAATTTCCAAAATCAATCCCGACGTGGCGATTATGATTGCATCGGGCGTGACGACGGCGGACGATTGCTATAAAGTTGTCAAACTCGGCGCGGACGGCACGGGAGCAACCAGCGGAATTTTGAAGGCTCCCGACCCCGCAATTCGTGTCGCGGAAATGTCTGAGGCAATAGTTAAAGCTTACAACGAAAGAAATTAGCTTTAAGGTGTAAGCTTTAAGCTTTAAGGTGCGACAGCGATTTTTCCTTAAAGCTCAAAGCTCAAAGCTCAAAGCTCAACAAGGAGGTCACATCATGACGGTTTACAAAGAAACGCTCAAGTTGCAGTCCAAAGGCGGCGACCCGACGTTTATCAACATCACGCCCGAAGTTCGCAAGGCTATCGAAAACAGCGGCGTCAAAAACGGTATCTGCACGGTTATTTCTCCTCACACAACCTGCGCGGTTTTCTTTGAAGAATTTGCTCACGACATAGAGCCGAACGGCATGGAGTCTCTGCAGGTTGATTTGAACAACGCGCTGAAAAAAATTATTCCCGACCATACGTCGAAGGAACAGTACATTTATCCCGGCGAAGAACATTACAAAGCCGTCGAATCGTGGCCGGATGCCGAAGCTTATCTGCCGAACGGAGATCGCACGGCACTTTTCAACGGTGACGCGCATTTGAAAGCAAGCATTCTCGGTTCAAGCGAAACTTTCGAGGTTGACAACGGAAAACTCGGCGTCGGCACAACCGGCTACGTTTATTTTGTCGACTTCGACAGAACGCGCCCGCGTCCCCGCAAATGCAAAGTTGTCATTATCGGCGAATAATCGGGTGTTGACAAATGCGCAAGTTGATTGACGACGTGCGATTGATTTTTAAATGTTGCAGTCTGTACTATCAAGACGGTGTCGGGCAAAAAGAAATTTGCCAAATTCTGGGCATTTCGCGCCCGACTGTTTCACGCATGTTGAGCGCGGGCAAAGAACTCGGCATCGTCAAAATTGAAATCCGCAACCCCGACAACTTGCTTTACGGGAAATTGGAACGCGAACTTGAAAAAATTTTCAACCTGCATGAAGTCATCGTTGTCCCGTCAAGTCCGCTTACCGAAAACCCGTCGCTCAATCCCGAACTCGGTCGTGCCGCGTTGAAATTTATCGCTCGGATTTTGCGCGATAAAGATCTTGTCGGCGTGTCAATGGGCTCAACTTTGCAATCGGTCACCCGCGCAGATTTTTTCGTCGCGAACAAAATTTCTTGCACGTTCGTTCCGGTACTCGGCGGCGTCGGCGAAAGTCGTCCCGATTTACACTCAAATTATCTTGCGCAGGAATTTGCTCAGCGTTTCGGCGGCGATTGTGTGCAACTGTTCGCGCCCGCGTTATTTTCCAAACGTTCGTTGCTTGAAGAATTTTCCAAAGAAAAAACCATCCGCAAAGTCACCGATTTATATCGCAAGCTCGACGCGTTGATTTTGGGTATCGGCTGTGCGGACGCAGAACATTCGACCGTTTTGCAGACCGGTTACGTTGACAACAGGACGCTTGCACATTTCGGCAGACGCGGGGCAGTCGGCGATATAATTTTGCGCTACTTCGACATTGACGGCAACACGAAAAATTTTGACGACTTCAACAGTCGCGTCGCGGGCATAAATCTTTCCGTGCTGAAAAAAATTCCGTGTCGCGTTGGCGTTGCGGGCGGTCAAAACAAAATTTATGCAGTTGCCGGAGCGATTAACGGCGGATATTTGACTGTGCTGGTTACGGACGTTGATTGTGCGCAAGGTTTGCTGAACTTCCGTAAAGATTTTTCAAGCCGCAAAAATATTTTTACCGGCGTTCAAACGTAGGATTGTTGCATGAAACAATTTTATGTTATCATGCAAGCCGCAGTTACAAAATAATTTCTTCCTGTCAGGAGGCGTTTTTTATGGAAGCTATTGCTGCTGTGGCAAACGGCTTTATGGACTTGTTCCGTGCCGGCTCGGAAACTTTTATCGCATGGGTGACGGGAATTATTCCGCTGGTCGTCATAATGATGACGGCGGTCAATTCGCTCATCAAATTAATCGGCGAAGACAGAGTGAACGGCGTTGCGGAATTCGCGACAAAATACACCGTCACGCGCTACACGATTTTGCCGGTGCTTGCCGTTATCTTTCTGTGTAACCCGATGTGCTACACCTTCGGGCGTTTCGTCGAAGAGAAAAACAAACCTGCGTTCTATGACGCGGCAGTCAGTTTCGTTCATCCGGTTACGGGACTTTTCCCGCACGCTAACGGCGGTGAACTTTTCGTTTACATGGGCATTGCGGCGGGCATTACGCAACTCGGACTTTCGCTCGGCGATTTGGCGGTCAGATATTTTATCGTCGGCGTTATCGTCATTTTGATTCGCGGTATCGTCACCGACAAAATTTACGCTCACATGAGCAACAAGAAGTAACGGAGGTCAGCGGATATGTCATACAAATCAGTTACGATTAAAGCCGGCAAAGGCGGTTTCGGCGGTCCGTTGACGTTGGTGCCTACCGACACCCGAAACAAAGTTGTCAGCGTCACCGGCGGCGGAATTCACCCCGTGGCGGCGAAGATTGCCGAAATGACGGGTTGCCCCGCTGTCGACGGATTTTCGACGGGCGTCCCCGACAATGAAATTCTCGTTGCGATTGTCGATTGCGGCGGTACGGCTCGTTGCGGCGTCTACCCGAAGAAAAGAATTTTCACCGTCAACGTTCTGCCCGTCGGTCAAACGGGTCCGCTTGCAAGATTTATCACCGAAGACATTTACGTTTCAGCCGTCGACGCAAGTTGCATAAGTTTTGCGGACGAAAGTGCGGTTTCCAAAGCGGGCACGCCGACAAATCCGACTTCCGCGCCGAAAACCAAAGCTCAAGCAAAAGCGGAAATTGCCAAAATGAACGAAGGCAAGCCGAAAAATCTTGCGACGCGAATCGGTATTGCAATCGGCGGCGTTGTCAACAAATTCTACGCGGCGGGTCGTGAAACAATCGACATCACCATCAAAACAATTCTGCCGTTTATGGCGTTCGTTTCAATGATTCTCGGCATAATCAGCGCGTCGGGGCTCGGCGACGTTATCGCCAACACAATCAGCCCGATAGCGTCGACGTTGCCCGGTATGTTGATTGTCTCGTTCATCTGCGCAATTCCGTTCATTTCGCCGGTGCTCGGACCGGGTGCCGTTATCGCGCAGGTTGTCGGAACTTTGCTTGGCGTGCAAATCGGTTTGGGCAACATTCCGCCGCAATACGCATTGCCCGCGTTGTTCGCCATTGACGCGCAAGTCGGTTGCGACTTCATTCCCGTCGGCATGAGTTTGGGCGAAGCGGAACCCGAAACGATTGAGTTGGGCGTTCCCGCGATTCTTTATTCCCGCGTCATTACCGGACCGATTGCGGTTTTGATTGCTTACGTCTTCAGTATCGGCTTGTACAGCTGATTTTAGCTTTAAGCTGTAAGCTTTGAGCTTTAAGGAAAATTCGTCACTCACCTTAAAGCTTAAAGCTCATAAGCTCAAAGCTCAACACGGAGGTTTGAACATGAAATACCACACAATGATAACGGGCTGGGGCGAACTTGCGCTGAGTTTCCTCGAAGATCCCGAATCGAACTTCATCATAATTTTCAACAACGACGCGCCGCCCGAACTTGCCGAACTGTCCGTTTTGCACACAAAGGAACAATTACTCGGCATACCCGCGCCCGGTGACACGATGATTATCGGCGAAAAAGTTTTTGAGATTACGGCGGTCGGCGAAGAAGCCAAAAGTACCCTGCGCGAATTGGGTCACTGCACGCTTAGTTTCAAAGGCGGCTCGGAACCTGAACGCCCCGGTTGCATAATGTTGCAGGGCGACGAACCGTTGACGAAAGACGACATTCAAGTCGAAGTCATGATTGAAATTTATTAAGGGACTAGGAACCAGGAACCAGGAACTAGTTTACTCGTCCCTACTAGTTCCTAGTTCCTAATTACCAGTTCCTACAATCGAAAGGAGTTTTGCAGTTATGTTGAACATGGACAAGAAACTTGCACAACGCGAAGCTGAAGGCAAAATCATCCGCACGGGTCTTGTCGGTGCCGGTCAAATGGGTCGCGGCATGGTCAGCCAAATGGTCGGCATGAAAGGCATTATGCCCGCTATCGTCGCCGACATCAAAATCGAAAACGTCATTAACGCATTTCATTACGCGGGTATCGGTGACGAAGACATTGCCAAAACCAATTCGCTTGAAGAAGCCAACAAATTCATGGAAATGGGCAAATACGTCGCGACGGAAAATGCCGACTTAATCTCAAGCGCAAACCTCGTCGAATGTGCGATTGACGTGACAGGCGTCCCCGAAATCGGCGTTCGCATTGCTACCGACGCGCTCAACAATCACAAGCACGTTGTCATGATGGACGTTGAAACCGACGTGGTTATCGGTCCGTGGCTCAAAAAACTCGGCGATAAAAACGGCGTCATTTACACCGGCTCCGCAGGCGACGAACCCGGCGCGGTCATGGAACTTTACTGTTTCGCCAAAGCAATGGGTATGCAAGTTCGCGTTATGGGCAAAGGCAAAAATAACAAGCTCGATTATGCCTGCAACCCCGATACCGTTTTGGAAGAGGCAACCCGCCGCAAGATGAGCCCGCGTATGCTTTGCTCGTTCAAAGACGGCACGAAAACCATGGTTGAAATGACGGCAATGTCCAACGCAACCGGTCTCGTCCCCGACGTTATCGGCGGTCACGGTGTCGCGACAAAACCCGGTACCGAAGGCATTAAACAGCTCAACGAATTATTCAAACTCAAAGCGGACGGCGGCATTTTGAACAAACACGGCGTTGTTGAATACGTCAACGGAATCGCGCCGGGCGTCTTCGTCACCGTCGCCACCGACAATCAGGAAATCGCTTACCAAATGCAATATCACAGCATGGGTCCCGGTCCGTTGTGGACGCTCTATCGCCCGTATCACCTGTGCAACCTCGAAACGCCGTTGACTGTCGCCAAGCTCGTTATCGACCGCGAACCGACGATTATTCCGCTTGACGGTCCTGTCAGCGAATGCATTACCGTCGCGAAAGTCGATCTTAAAGCAGGTCAGACGATTGACGGTATCGGCGGCTACACAACTTACGGCTCAATCGCAACCGCCGAAGAAACTTACAAAAAAGGCTACGTCGTTTACGGGCTTGTCAACAAGAAAGCCAAAATGCTCCGCGACGTGCCGAAAGGTCAGCTCCTCACGCTCGACGACGTTGAACTTGACACAACCACGCAACTTTACAAGACCCGCAAGGAACAGGACGCCATGTACAACAACGGTTACGCGTTGAAATAAAAAGCTTTGAGCTTTAAGCTTTAAGGAAATCAATGCGTCAACAAAAAAACCCGTCTCAAATGCGAGGCGGTTTTTTTCGTATCGTCAATCAGTCATGCAGCTTAGTCAAAAACTGTTGCGAATGTCATTTGCGGCGCAGAATTTTTGTTTAACTCAATCGGCAGACGTTTTTGAAAGCATTTGTTCCAAAAATTTCGGTACATCAATGCGGCTTGAAAATTCACGCCAAGGAATATCCGCGCTGTGAAAATTTCCCATACGATTTTTTCCGTCATGAACGGGCGTGCGCCAATCGCCGTAATAAGCAGTCAAAACTTCGTCAAACATTTTCGGCGCGGGCAATTCAATCGTCTCGAACGGCAGATAAATCGTTTCGCTGAACCAATCTTTTCGGAAAGGCTTGGCAACTTTGTTCAAGGTATCTTGAATCCACGCCACGAGAGAACTTTGTCCCCAGAGCGCGTCGGCGTACAATTCAAGAATATCAAGCTTTTGTTCTTCGTCAGCTTTTGAAATCGCCGCCAATACCTGTAAATCGTTCAGCAACCGTCCGCCATTTTGCACGTAGCGAATAATTTTCGGATAATTACAAGCCGCGGTGAGCAATTCATCAAGTGCCCTGTAAGACGAAGAACCTTCAGGAGTTTTGTCGTCGACAATGTCCAGCGCAAAAATATCAATCGCAATTTCCTGCGGTTTATTTTCAAGGTAAGTATAATCAAGCATTGTCGTCTGCGAATGAGAAATCTGCAAAAGCCCGTAGAGTCTTTCTTTAAGTTGAAACGGTTCGTTGAGTTCGTCAAGCACTTTCAAAAAGAGATTGTAATCGGGGCGCATCATGCATAAATCTAAATCTTCGTCCCAAGGAACGAAACCTTTGTGCCGCACCGCGCCGATAAGTGTTCCGTAATTTATCCAATAAGTTATGTTGTGCTTGCGGCAAATTCTGTCGACTTCCGCAACAATTTCCAATTGACGGTTCCAAACCTTTTTAATGTCCGACATGACGAGCCAGCCGTCGCGAATCTCGTCGCGGTACAAATTTTTTACATAACTCAATCGACTAACCTCCGTGAATTATTTTTTCGATAAAAGTTTTTGTATGTCGACACAATCTAAAAATTCACGCCAAGGAATATCCGCGCTGTGAACAAGTCCCAAATGCTGTTTGCCATCATTAACGGGCGTGCGCCAATCACCGTATTCGCTCGTCAAAACTTCGTCGTAATTTTTCGGCACGGGCAATTTAATCGTCTCGAACGGCAGATAAATTGTTTCGTCGAAGCAATTTTTGCCAAATGGCTTGCCGATACTTGTAAGCATGTCCTCGAACGACGCGATTGCGGTCGATTGCCCGAAAAGTTGTTCGGCGTAAATCCAAAAGAACTTAATTGCTTCGTCGGTGTCGGGAATTTCGGCAACAGTCTTGAGAAAATCCAAGTCGTTGAACAGGTACCCGCCGTTTTGCAAGTGACGTTCAATCTGCGAAAAATCGTAAATAGCGATGAAAATTTCACGAAGCGCGTTATATGCCGCGAAACCTTCGGGCGTACCGTCGTTGACTGAGTCAAGTGCGAAGATTGCAAGCGAAATTCCCTGCGGTCGACCGTCGAAATAAGTATCGTCAATTTTCGTCGTGAGCGAATGGCAAATTTGTACCAACGACAGAAAATTTTCTTTGATCTCGAAGGCACTGCCTGCAAGTTCGTCTTTGAGCACGGACATGAAACGGTTGAAATCAGGGCGCATCATGCATAAATCTATGTCGTCGTCCCACGGAATGAAACCTTTGTGCCGCGCCGCGCCGAGTAGAGTTCCGTAATCCGCCCAATAAGTTATGTTGTGCTTGCGACAAATACGGTCGACTTCAGCCCAAATTTCCAGCTGACGGTTCCAAACCTTTTTAATGTCCGACATGACGAGCCAGCCGTCGCGAATTTCGTCGCGATACAAATCTTTTACGTAACTCAATCGACAAACCTCCTTTTTAGATCGATAGATGGTTAGATGGTTAGTTACTATCGATCTATCCATCTATCGATCTATCCATCTAACAACTAACGATCTAACTCCTCGTCGGGCGGCAAGATACCCGCCATGCGCAAAAGATATTTCGCGTTGGTCGTGTGCGTGCGCCCGTTTCGCAACTTGAAATCGAATTTAATTTCGTCGTCAACGTAATACTCCTCAAAATGCGCGTTGGAAATTTTTTCGTTCTCGTCAACCATGTCGCACAGTTCAAAATCGTGTGTCGTAACCAGCGTAATCGAATGTTCGTTCGTCAAACGGCGAATTGCTTCCTTCGCTCCGATAACGCGGTCGTTGACGTTCGTGCCCTTAAAAATTTCGTCGATACAGGCAAGCATCGGGCGTTTTTGGTCGCTGTATTCAATCATCGATTTGATTCGCAAAAGTTCCGCGTAAAACGTCGACACGCCCAAACTTAAATCGTCATTGACGCGAATCGAAGTCATAACCGCAAGTCGGCTGACGGAAAAATTTTTCGCGCAGACGGGAGCACCCGTGTAAGCAAGCATCACTGCGGCGGCAAGCGTGCGAATCCAAGTCGTTTTACCGCTCATGTTCGCGCCGGTGATAATCGTCGTGCCCGCAGTCAATTCCGCGTCGTTGGGCACACCTTTTGCGTCGGCGACAAGCAAACTCGTCAAGCCTTCAACTTTCAAATGCGGCGCGTCATCTTCGTAAAAAGTCGGGAAACAATAAGTCGTGCGCGTTTGACCGATTGACGCCAGCGAAATCAAAACTTCAACCTCGGCGAACGAATCAAGCCACGTGCGAAGGTGTTTTGCCGCGTCGACACGCCATTTCATGAACGCCGCCGCCAAAAAGAAATCCGACAGAAACAGCGCGTTGCCGGGCACGAAAAATATCGGGTTATGTCTTGCATTTGCCGCGTCAACCAAAAGCGAAAGTTCCTTCAACTTCTGCGACGCGGAAACTTCGTCCGTCAACAAATTTCGTATCGCGTTCAATCGATTGGAATTGAAATTCGTCGACTCCAGCCGTTCAAAAATTGCACGGTACAGGCGCAATTCTTTCGAGATGATTTTCAGCGGCGCGAGCAATTCCGAAATCGCGGGCATTGCGACGACGGACAGCATCAGCGAAAAAAACATTACCAAAACCGGCAACCACCAGCCGACGTGCCCGAAAAAAAACAGCGTGATTGTCGCGAATAAAACCGGCGGCAAGATGAATCGCAACAGATAAATTTTTCCGAGCGGCGAAAGTTCTTCTTCCACGCTTACAATCAATTCGCTTGTGTCGTGATTGTTCGGCATCAATCGTGCATAAGCTTCCAAATCCAGCGACAATCTTGGTCGTTGCAAAATTTCCGCGACGCCGCGTTGACGGTTGCGCACCTCGTTAAAATCGGGCGGTTCGGGGTTGAACGCTTCGGCAAGTCTGTCGCGACCGCGTTTCGTTCGTGCCGCGCACAGGTACTGAAAAATCGAGCCTTCGCCGAAAATGTGCAAGTCGACATCCTGCGGGCGACCGTTTTTCAAATAAACACTGCCGTCATTGGAACGTTTGCGCCACGTGCCCTTCGTTCGCGAAATGTACGAATTCAAAACACTCAGTCGGCTCTTGAGAAAATTTTTGCGCCGCTTCAAGTCGTCGTGATAATGCACCAGCCGCAAGAAAATCATCGCCAAAATTGCCGCGACAATGTACAGGTGATGCACGTTGCAATCCCAAGCTATCGCGAAACTTGCAACCGCCGCAACAAAAATAATCGTCCGCGCCAAAACAATTTCTTTGTCGCGCTTGTGAATGCTTTTCTGTTCGGCAAGGTCAATTTCGCGTTCGTTATCGTAAAATTGTCTGTTCAAAAGTTATCTCTCCATGACTGCGAAAATTTTTGTAATTGTAACCTGCCGCTTGATTCGTGTCAAAAAATCCCGCGCAGATTTTTCGACGAAAAAACCGCCCGAAATTTTCCGAGCGGTGAATTTTTTTACGTGGAACTTGCAAGCGTCGCGAAACTTTAAACTTCGACGATAATCGGCAAAATCATCGGTCTGCGTCTTGTCTGCTCAAAAAGAAATTGCGCAAGCGAATCGCGTATATTTGTTTTAATCGTCAGCCAATCGGTAACTTGTTCGTCCCTGCAACGTTTAAGTATGTGCAGTACACGACCGCGCGCCTCGTCCATGAGCTGTTCGGATTCGCGAACATAAACGAAGCCGCGTGACACAATGTCGGGACTTGAAGCTGTTCTGCCGGTGAAACGATTGAGCGTCACGACGACGATTAAAATTCCGTCCTGTGAAAGTTGTCGACGGTCGCGCAGGACAATGTTGCCAACGTCCCCGACGCCGAGCCCGTCAACCATAATGACGCCCGAATTTATTCTGCCGGCAAGTTTCGCGCTGTCGCGGGTAAATTCAAAAACACTGCCGTTTTCGCCGACCAAAATATTTTCGCGGTTCATGCCCATTTCTTCGGCAAGTTTGGCGTGCGAAAACAGGTGATGCAATTCGCCGTGCACGGGCATAAAAAATTTCGGCTTGATTAAATTATGAATCAAACGCAGTTCGTCGCGGGACGCGTGCCCCGAAACGTGAATGCCTTCTTCGCGACGGTGAATGACATTTGCGCCGAGCCGTAAAAGATTGTCGACGGTTTTGGCTACGAGTTTTTCATTGCCGGGAATCGGCGTCGCGGAAATGACAACGGTATCGCCGGGGATGATGTCAACTTGCCTGTGATCGCTCATTGCCATGCGGGTAAGTGCGCTCATCGGTTCGCCTTGGCTGCCCGTCGTGATAATTACGATTTTGTTCGCGGGATAATTTCTGATGTCTTCAATGTCGATAATCGTACCTTCGGGCGCGTGAATGTAGCCGAGTTCCAGTGAAATATTTACGACATTTACCATTGAGCGACCGAGAATCGCCACGCGTCGACGGTAACGAATTGCCGTATCAATCGCCTGTTGAATTCTGTGCACGTTCGACGAAAAAGTTGCGACGACAATTCTGCCCGGCGCGTTTTGAAATACTCGATTAAATGCCGTGCCGACAGTTTTTTCACTGGGCGTGTGACCTTCCTTTTCGGAATTCGTCGAATCCGCCATAAGCAACAGGACGCCGCGTTGACCCAAATCCGCAAATCGGCGGAAGTCAGTCATTTTCCCATCAATGGGCGTGTAGTCAAGTTTAAAGTCGCCCGTGTGAACAATCATGCCGACGGGAGTTTTTATCGACAGCCCGACCGAATCGGGTATCGAATGATTCACGCGAATAAAGCCGACGCTGAAACAACCGATCATTACAATTTCGCCCGAAGAAACTGCGCGCAGGTTTCTGCACTCGACGCCGTCTTCTTTGAGCCGTCCCGTTAAAATTCCGAGCGTAAGTTTCGTTCCGTAAACGGGTACGGTAAGTTTTTTCAAAATATACGGGAGCGCGCCAATGTGATCTTCATGACCGTGCGTGAGGATTATTGCTTTCAGGCAATGTTTGTTTTCGATTACGTAAGAAATATCGGGGATAACCAAATCAACGCCGAGCATGTCATTTTCGGGGAACATCAGTCCCGCGTCAATCATAATCATTTCGTCTCCGTAACGAATGATTGTCATGTTTTTGCCGATTTCGCCCAGACCGCCCAGCGGAATAATTTTTAGTTTGTTTTCGCTTCGGTCAATCCTCAAATAAAATCTCCTCCTTTATAGTGAATTTTTGTCCGAACTTTCAACGCTTGTGGCATTTTAGCATTTCGCGCAGGGCAATGCAATTTTTATTTTGGCTGTGGTAAAATTGGCGGCGGAAGTTTTTTCGGCGACATTTGCGCATTAAATAAGGGACTGGGGACAAGTTCATTACGCATTGCTCATTGCATTTTATGGAGGTTTTGACTGTGAAAAAAATTTCTGAGCTGAAAAAAATTCTGCGCGACGCGGAAAATATTTTAATCGGTGCCGGTGCAGGTCTCTCGACGGCGGCGGGCTACACTTATGCGGGCGAACGTTTCCGGAAACATTTTGCGAATTTCGCGGCTACTTACGGCTTCAACGACATGTATAGCGGCGGATTTTATCCTTACGCCACGCCCGAAGAATTTTGGGGCTTTTGGTGCAGAAATATTTTCGTCAATCGCTACGACTTGCCGCCCAATCCGACGTATCAAAAACTGCTGGAGGTTGTGCGCGACAAAAATTATTTCGTGCTCACCACGAACGTCGACCATGCGTTTCAGCTCAACGGCTTCGACAAGACGCGACTTTTTTACACGCAGGGCGATTACGGTTTGTTTCAATGTTCGGTGCCGTGTCACAATAAAACTTACGACAATGAAAAAATTGTTCGCGAGATGGTTGCCGCTGAAAAAAATTTGCGGGTGCCGACCGAACTTATTCCGCGCTGTCCGAAATGTGGCGAACCGATGACGTTGAACCTGCGCAGTGACGATAAATTTGTCGAAGATGACGGCTGGCACGCGGCGGCTTATCGCTACAAAAAATTTTTGAAACTTCACGCGGCGGGCGACATTGTCTTTTTGGAATTGGGCGTCGGCGGCAACACACCGGGCATAATCAAATATCCGTTTTGGAAATTCACTGCCGAAAATCCGAAAGCCCGTTACGTCTGTATAAATTTCGGTGAAGCGTTTGTGCCCGACCCGATTTCTGCGCAAAGTTTGATTATCGACGACGACATTGCTCACGTGCTTGAAAGTTTGTGACGTTTGCAAAAAAAAATTCCCGTGCGTGTCGGGGATTGTTGAAGTTTGTTGCTGCGATTAGGGGAGTTCGTAAATTTTGAATTTGTTTAATCAACTTTTCTTTTGCTTGCCCAAAAGAAAAGTTGCAAAAGAAAAGGGCACGCCTACGCGGCGGGCGTTACGTTGTCGCTGTTCGGAGTAATCGGCTACGCGTGCCGCTCGTGCCCGTGCATTTCGCATCACGCGAAATACCACGGGCGGCCGTCATCCGTGACGGCCTCTTTTTGTCGTGACGTTTTCGCAAAAAAATTCCCCGTGTCGACGAGGAAATTTTTCGTTCAGTAATAGCGCAATTCCCAATCCCAATCAATCGGATAGCTGTACTGCGAATAATTTTCGGGGTGAGCAAGCATGTCGCCGCAATACGAGCTTGAAACGTTGTAAAAAGTCAGCCGAACATTTTCGACGGTTTGATTCGGTTCGATATGAAATTTCGGAAAATAATCGTCGTTGGTCTTCATCATCTTGCTGGCAAAAATTACGTTGCCGCCGCCGTCGAAAACGTTCAGGAAAAAAATCGAAATGCCCTGAACGTCCGCCGCCTTGTCGCCGGTGTTGGTGAAATTCGCGACAATGTCAAGCTGATTTTCGTCGGGGCGAAATTCCACCCGCGCTTTAATGTCGATATAGGGATTGGCGTAAACCGAATTTGACGCGACGACAAAAATTATTGCCGCGAACGTCAACGAAAGAAATTTTTTCATGGCAACAACCTCGCTTATAATCTTGCCGGAATTATATTTTTTCGCGCCGCCGAATTCAACAACAATTTTATGGGGGAAATTTTATGGATCGCTTTGAACTTGTTAAAAATTTGAACGCGTATTTGCTGAACTTGTTGCAGGTTAACGCGACGGACGTGCCCGAAGACTTCGCGGCGCAACGGAAACTTTTGCGGGCGTTGATGAATATTTGTCCGCCATGTGAGCTTGACGAAAATTTTTTGCGGTTGCAGGACGAATTGTTGTCGGCTGAAGTTCGCGAACGCGGCATTGTAAAAATTTCCGACATTCCGAACGTCGACGCGAACATAAAAATTGGGCGCGGGGACATCACACGCCTTGAAGTCGACGCCATTGTCAATGCCGCCAACGAAAAACTTTTGGGCTGTTTCGTGCCGCTCCACGGTTGCATTGACAACGCAATTCACTCCGCCGCCGGTCTGCAACTTCGCAACGCCTGCAACGAATTGATGACTGCGCAAGGTCACGACGAGCCGACGGGTTGCGCGAAAATTACTTCGGCGTTCAATCTGCCGAGTAAATTTGTTTTGCACACTGTCGGACCGATTATCCCCGTCAATCGCGTGCCGAACATTGCCGAAGAAAATTTGCTTGCAAACTGTTACGAATCTTGTTTGAAACTTGCCGCCGAAAAAAATCTTGCAAGTGTCGCGTTCTGTTGCATATCGACGGGCGAATTTCACTTCCCGCCGAAACGTGCCGCGGAGATTGCCGTTGCGACAGTGAAAAATTTTTTGGCGACGAACGAGCTTGAAATTATTTTTAACGTCTTCATCGAGCGCGACGAAAAAATTTATCGCGAACTGTTTTGATTTGACGTTGAGACAAGGGTGTTGTAAAATCCGTTTGGTATTAACTTGAAATAATAAGATTGTTATGAGGAATTCGACATGCTGATTTGTAAGCCCCCCCCCCCAGTCAACCTGCGCAATTTCCGTGATTGTCCCGATGTTCAACGCGGAAAAATATTTGTCCGTGTGCCTCGAATCGATTTTGAATCAAACGCTTACGGATTTTGAATTGCTTGTGGTTGACGACTGCTCGACCGACTCAAGTTACGAAATTGCCGAAAGTTATCTTGAAAAATTCGGCGGGCGATTGAAAATTATTTCGCTCCCCGAAAATACCGGCTCAGGTGCCGTGCCGCGAAATGTCGGGCTTGACTTCGCGACGGGCAAATACGTCTACTTCATGGACGCCGACGATTTGATTACCGACAACGCACTTGAAACGCTTTATGAATTCGCGGAAGAATTTCAAGCGGATGCCGTTTACTTCGACAGAGTTTTTAAATGTGATGACGAACTCATTCCCGAAAAGTTGATTGAAGAATTTTTGAATCCGACACGATTTTCGTCGCAAGAGCCGACATTTGAAACGGACGACCTTGCCGAACGCGTAGAAAAATTTACCAAGTTTGCGTTCTATTTTCCTCCGTGGACAAAATTCGTGTGGCGCGATTTGCTTGTCGATAACGAAATAAAATTTCCTCCAATAAGAATTTCCGAAGACGCAATTTGGACGTTCAAAATTCTGTGTCGTGCGAAAAAATTTTTGCGCATACCGACGCCGCTTTATGTCCGTCGCTTAAACAAACTGTCAATGATGGGACGAAAGCGCACGCCGCAGGACGCGTTGAAATTTTGGTTAAACCCGTTGCTGACCGGCATTGATTGCCTCAACGAGTTCATGAACGAATTTGAACTTTTTAATCGATCAAATAAACTGCGAATGCACGTCCTGGATTTTTTTGCCGAAATATCGTTTTACTTCATGCGAGAAGCGTTCAAAAGTTTGTCGTGTCATGAAATCTGCAAAATTCTTTTTGAAGATGTTTCCAAAAGCACGGGCAACCACACTGCGTTGATTTCGTATCTGATTTTCATTGCAAATATTTATCGCAACGAACTGAAAAACCGCGCCGAATAATCGTCGTGAAAAATTTTTGCAAAGAAAAATGCACGCCTTCTTAACCGTTCTTAACTGAATTTTAGGATTAGCGTGACGGCGCGAAATAAAGTGGATATTTGCCGTAACTGTTCATAACCGTATTTCAGCGAAAAAATATCGGGTTGCAGACAACGTGCAGACAAAGCAGACAAATAAAAAAAGCCCTCGATTTTCGTCGAGGGTAATTTTTTACGTCGAATTTCTTTGTTCGT
>JAFUYE010000065.1 GCA_017470715.1 Selenomonadaceae bacterium | reverse complement strand
GCTAAGATGTTTGTAACTCATGGTATATTCCTGCCTTTTTGAATTACAAACATTTTAGCAGGATACCGTGAGTTTTTCATCTGTTGCACTTGGATTGTACATTCGCGCAAGCAAAGAAAAGTAACATCTAAAAACTCAAAACTTGAAACTACGCTACGTCGAAGAGAAAGCGCAACGGTTACCATGAAAACCACGAACGTTAATTTTTCGCAGTCATAACTTTGGCGTTTTCCGCCGCAGATAAACTCGGAGAAAATTTTTTCAACGCCGCAATCGTCCGTTCAAACGTGTCCGCCAAAACCAACTCGACGCGTCCGCCCAAAAGTCTTTTCGCCTGACGGAAAACCAATCGATAATCTGGACTCGACGCAACCAAAACATAACTTGACGCCAAATCCGAATGTGCCGCACCGATTATTTCAGCCAACGACGGCGAAGATTCTTCGGAGCCCGAAACCAAAATCGATGCACCCGCGTCCTGAAGTTTCTGAGCCTCGACGGAATCTTTTGCAACTGCCAACGCGGCGACGTTCATCAACGCATCATGTGCGGGCAAAGCGTGCGCTTCGCTCATGTTGGTGATTTTGACTTCGCGCAGCGGTCCCCAACCGATTGCCTGTTCCAAAGTTTTTCCGACGTGATCCGTGTGCAGGTGAATATCCAAACCGCCGCTTGAACGTTCGACAATCGAAAAACTGCTGAAGTCACGCATTTGCCGTTCAAGTTCGGGCAAGCTTGCTTTGGAATTTTTTACGCGCAAACGAACGCAATACGGTCGCACCAAATCATTTCGCGGGTCGGGCATATTTTTATGTTTGCCGAGACCAAGCGACAAACTTACCGCCGGTGAAACAAAATTCCCGTCAAGACCTTTCAAACAGCCGCGCAGGAAACTAAGCATAATGTTCGCGCCCGCTTCGGTCAAGCCCAATTCGGCAACGGCAGTTTCGCCTGCGTCAATCGCCTTGAGCAAAATTTCAACAATCGGCATTCCGTCGCGCACGGCATGATAAGCACCTTTGGCAACGGATTTCGCAATGACAATAAACGGTCGTTCGGGTTCTTCGGGAATAACTCTTTGCGCGTAAAGAATTCCGTATTGGAACGCCTTGCCGAATTCGGAGCCGGTCGCGTCGTATTTGCCCGAAAGTCCCGCGCTGATTCCGCGAAACATTTGCGCAAGGACAACACCGGCATTTCCACGCGCACCGAAAACAGCAGCCGTCGCCACACGCCGACTCAATCCGCCAATCGAATCATCTTTCGCATCGGCAAGAGGCATGACCGCCGCGCCCATCGTCCGCAAAATGTGTGTGCCCGCCAAAGTTCCGGCTCCGTCAAGCGCATTAATGTTTTCGTATTCCAAAAGAAATTCGCTGTATGCACCGGCGACCATGCGCTTGAAATCTCCGCCGGTGATGACTTCCCTGTTGCCCGTCATAACGATACCTCCTTAGGGAGAAGTGGCAAGGGAGAAGGGACAAGAGAAATTATGTTTAAACTTCGCCCTTCTCTCTTCTCCCTTGTCCCTAAAAAAAGGATTATCTGGTTGATTCGCGAAATAAACGCAATAACCTTTATCGACAAGGAGAAAAATTTATGACGGACAAAAAAATTGACGCCGCCGAAAAAATTCCCGTGAAGCGCACACGCCAACAAGTTTCGACGGATTCACCCGCGCCCAAACGTCGTCGCAGAAAAAATTACAAGAACGACGGACGCGAAAAAATTTTTGCGCTCGACATTGGCACGCGTTCGGTTATCGGCATTGTCGCCGAACAGGATACCGATGGCCAAATGGACGTTATCGCCACGTATCGACTTGAACATTCAAGCCGCGCCATGCTCGACGGACAAATTCACGACGTGCCTCAAGTCGCCGAGGTAATTATTCGCGTGAAAAATTATTTGGCGAAACAAGTCGGCGAACTCAAAAGTGCGGCTATCGCGGCGGCAGGTCGTGCGCTCTACACAATGACTGCCGAAGCAACGCTCGAAGTCAACGGGCTGATAACCGACGAAGTTCAAAGCAGTTTGAATTTCGCCGCCGTTCAACTTGCACAATCGCAACTGACCAGCGAAAAGAAAATCGACGCGAAAATTTATTACTGTGTCGGTTTCAGCATCATCAGTTACGAACTTGACGGAATTCGCCTGAAAAGTTTAATCGGACAACGCGGAAAAATCGCCAAGACAAAAGTTATCGCAACGTTCCTGCCGCGACAAGTCGTCGACTCAATGCAAACCGCGCTGACTTATTCGGGGCTCGACGTTCGTGCTTTGACACTTGAGCCGATAGCCGCGATTAATGTTTTGGTTCCGCCGTCAATGCGACATTTAAATATCGTACTGGTTGACATCGGCGCGGGCACTTCCGACGTTGCAATCACGAAAAACGGATCCGTTATCGCTTACGGGATGGTGCCGCTCGCGGGCGACGAAGTCACCGAAGCCATTTCGCAAAAATTTTTGCTCGACTTCAACGTCGCCGAAGAAATTAAACGCAAGGCAACCAACGGCGAAGGCGCAATGTTCAGCGACATTCTCGGACGCGGCTACGAACTCACCGCCGAAGAAATTCTCGCGCCAATCGCCGAAAACGTCGCCAACATCGCAAAAGCAATCGCACGCACGATTTTGGAACTCAACAACAACGAACCGCCGCAAGCTCTGCTTTTGGTCGGCGGCGGTGCGTTGTCGCCCAATCTGAACAAATTCGTTGCGCAGGAATTGAACATGCCGCTTGACCGTGTGGCAGTTCGCACGCCCTCGAACGTCGAAAACATAAAAAATATTCCCGAAGAATTGCAGGCACCCGACGCCGCAACTCCGCTGGGAATTTTGAAAATCGCCTCGTCCGACAGTTTCCATTTCTTCAACGTCATAATCAACGGCGAAGATTTGAACTTGTTCCACTTCCGCGAACTGACGATAAGCGACGCAATTTTGAGCGCGGGACTCGATTACAAAAAATTCAACGGCAAACCCGGTCTCGGCGTGATGATTACGCTTAACGGTGAGAAAAAATTTTTCCCCGGCTCAATGGGAACTTTTGCGCGAATCACCATGAACGACAAGCCCGCCACGCTTGAAACGCCGCTGGAAAATAATTGCCAAATAAAAATCGAACGCGGCGAAGACGGCATTACTCCGCAGTTGAAAATCGAAGACGTTATCGCAGTTGATCCGACGTTCGCGGTGCTCGTCAACGGCAAAAGTTTTTCCGTCACGCCAAAACTTTTGGTCAACGACGAAGTCAGTTTGCCGACGCGTGTGTTGCAAGACGGCGACGATTTAAATACGAAATCGAAACGCACAATCGGTGAAGTTTTGCGACTGTCCGGTTATCCGCCCGCCGGCAAAAAAATTCACTACACTTTGAACGGCAAAAAATCTCATCACGTCTGCACGCCGGAAATTTTCTGCAACGCCGAACGCGCCGACATCAACGAAATTGTTCACGCGGGCGACGCGATTGAATACGTGCCGAATGACGCGTTGAAACTTGCCGAAATTCTCAAGGACGAAACGACCGCTTCCGCGATAAAAATTTTCTACAACGACAAGGAATATAAAATCCCGACGACGATAACGATGCTTTTGAGCGTCAACGGGCGCATTTCCAACGAAAATACGATTATCGAAGACGGCGCGGACATCATTTACGAACGCGAAGAAAAATCTTCCGTCATGGTTTCGGATGCGTTGCTTGCCGTGAATTTCAAAGCACCCCCGCCGAAAAGTCGCGTCAGTTTCGTCATCAAGGTCAACGGAATTCCCGTGGATTTTGCCGACCCGGTCACAAGCGGCGATAAACTTGAAGTCATTTTGAAAACGCCCGACGGTATGGAATTCAAACCGCTCGACGACGACACACCCGTTCGCTCCGACGAAAAAATTTCAGCCGACGAAAAAATTCTCGACCCGAATAAAAAACTTTCAATCAGCGATTTCATTCGCCCCGATTGAGGAGGTGATTTTATGATTCACGTTTGTTTCGGTTTGCACGACGCCGACGGTCGCTACTCAAAATTCACCGGCACGGCGATAACTTCAATTTTTGAAAACACGCGTGCGGAAGTCACCGCGCACATTTTGCACGATGAAACTTTGACGCAAGACAACCGCGAAAAATTTTTGCAACTTGCAACGCGTTACAATCAGCACGTGGAATTTTACAACGTCGATAAAATCTGCGCGGAAGAAATAAAAATCCTGCGCGAAATTCTCGCCGAAAAAATTCGGATACAGTTCAGCATTGGAACGTTTTATCGTCTGCTTGCGAAAAAAATTTTTGACGTTGACCGAATTATTTATCTCGACTCGGACATTGTCGTCAATCTTGACATTGCTCAGCTGTGGCAAGTTGACTTGAAAAATTTCCCGCTTGCCGCCGTGCCCGAAATTGTCGCGACGCAAAATCACATGCTCAAAAATAAATTCCTGCTTAAATTCGGTCTCGTCAAAGAGGAAGATTATTTCAATGCAGGCGTGATTCTTTTCGACTTGAGTAAGTTTGACGCGGATTTTTTTGAACAAGGTCTGAATTGGTTCGCCAATCACATGCAAACCGAATGTTTTGACCAAGACATTTTGAACGCGTTCTTCGCCAAAAATTATCTCAAGCTCGAAAATAAATTTGATGCGTTCGTGACGTGCGAAGATGAGCGCGATTATCCCGCCGCGAAAAAAATTTATCACTACGTCGGACACAGCGCGGGGCTTGACATGAGCGACGGACTTGAGCGGCTGTGGATGGAAATTTTTTTGCGTTCAGGTTGGTTTGACGTTGATTCTGTCGGGCGGCTCTACGAAGAATTCGGCAACTACGATACCGAAGTCAAAAATTTGCTGATGGATCTTTCGGCGGGCTTGTGCGGCAAGAAACGCGCTTTTATCACCTTCGCCGCGTACGTCGACGCGATAAAAAATCTTTTCGACGCCTCCGATAAAGAGTTGCTTGTCATTGAAACTTTCCTTGACTTCAACGAGCTGATTCGTGCGATTAAAAAGCTCCAAAAAAAATGCGTCTTCATTTCTATGGTCGAAAATTTTACAATCATGCGCAATATTTTTTCGGACATTGGGCTCGTCGAAAACAAAGATTTTTTCAACGGCATGAACTTTTTGGCGAAGTCTCACGGTTATCGTTTCAAATCTTACAGGTTCGTCAAGGCACTGTGAAAAAAATTTTTTCGTGAACGCTCGAAAAGAGTTTCGATTTTTGCCGGTTCGTCAAAGTGATTAAAAATTTTCTGCAGTGAATGCTCGCAAGTCGGGCGTTTTTTTTTGGTTAGCACTGCGGCAGGAAATTTCGGCGTCGCGTCAAATAATTGCTGTACTTTCGTCACGAAAATTTTTGCAGGGGGTGCATTCGACATGGGCAAGCTGATTGTCATCGAAGGTTCGGACGGTTCGGGCAAGGCAACGCAGACACGCAAACTTTATGAACGCCTGCGCGATTTGGAAGTTAAAGTCAGGCGCGTGAGTTTTCCAAATTACGAATCCGAATCTTCCGCGTTGATTAAAATGTATCTGCGCGGAGATTTCGGCGGCTCGGCGGCGGATGTCAATCCCTACGCGGCGGCTACTTTCTACGCGGTTGACAGATTTGCCGGCTTTTTCGATTGGAAAAATTTTTACAACGACGGCGGACTTATTTTGAGCGATCGTTATGTCGGCTCGAATATGGCTTATCAGGCTGCGAAGTTGCATAAAAAAACTGAGCGCACAAGATTTTTCGCGTGGCTTGACGAATTGGAATATAAACATTTCAATTTGCCGCGACCGGACTTGACAATTTTTTTGGATATGCCGCCGGAAATTTCAGCAATTTTGCGCCGTGAACGCGGACGCGAAGACATTCACGAAAACGACGCGGCGTTTATGAAAAAAGCTTACGAAATTTATCGGGAAATCGCGGCGAAATACGGTTGGAAAGTCGTCAACTGTGCCGACAGAAATTTTGCCCGCAGTGCAACCGACATTCACGAAGATATTTTGCGGCTCGTCGAAGAACTGTTGGCAAAAGAAAATTTCGGGCGGAACTGCAATTAGGAATTAGGAATTAGGAATTAGGAATTAGGAATTAGGAATTAGGAATTAACTTGTCCCTAGTCCCTTTGATTTGAGGTGAAATTTTTTTGCTGAAAGAAGTTTTAATCGTCGAAGGTAAATCCGATGTGGCCGCCGTCGCTCGTGCAGTCGAAGCCGATTGCATTACGACGGGCGGCTTTCATTTTACGCGGCAGACGTTGAAAAATATTTCTGCGGCTTACAATCGACGCGGGATAATCATTTTGACCGATCCCGATTCGGCGGGCGAAAACATCCGAAAATTTTTGACGCAACGTTTCCCGAACGCAAAGCACGCGTACATTCCCCGCGACGAAGCGACCGCAAACGACGACATTGGCGTTGAGCAGGCGTCACCCGAATCAATTCGCAATGCCCTGGCAAAAGTTCGCACGCTCCAAATTAATCCCCGCGAAGAATTCACGACGACCGAAATGGTTACGCTTAAACTTTCGGGCGGCGCGGACAGTTCACGACTTCGCGACAAAATCGGTGCGGCTCTCGGTATCGGTTACGGCAATGTTAAAACTTTCGTGCGGCGGCTCAACAGTTACGGCGTCACCCGCGAAGAACTGCAATTAGCAATGCATAATGCGCAATGCGCAATGGAACGAGGAATGCAAAATGCTTAATGAACTTGTCCCTTGTCCCTTGTCCCTTCACCCTTTGATAGCTGACCCGTCGGCAACCAAACATATTTTGCGGCGATTCAAATTGCGTGCCGTCAAAGGTCTCGGACAAAATTTTTTAATCGACGCGCAGATTGTTCGCCGAATTGTCGAGGCAGCCGAAATTTCACCGGGCGAAGACGTTTTGGAAATCGGCGCAGGTATCGGTTCATTGACGCAGGGACTTCTTGAAGCGGGCGCGAACGTCACGGCGATTGAACTTGACAAAAAATTACCCGCCGTGCTCAAAGAAACACTCGCGGGTTACGAAAATTTTCGATTGATTGAAGGCGACGTGCTGAAAATAAATTTGTCGGAACTGATGCCGAAAGCGTTCAAAGTCGCGGCGAATTTGCCGTATTACATCACGACACAAATTTTATTGGCGTTGCTGGAAAAAAATTTGCCCGTGACAAAAATCGTAACGATGGTTCAGCGCGAAGTTGCCGAACGCATGACCGCCGTGCCGAACTCGAAAATTTATGGCGCGTTATCCGTTGCAGTCCGGTTGCGTTCACAGCCGCGAATTGCCTTCGACGTGGAGCCGAAAAGTTTTTTGCCGCCGCCGGAAATCACAAGTTCCGTCGTAGTTTGCGACGTGCGAAAACCGCCGTTTGAAATTGTCGACGAAGAATTTTTTACCAAAGTCGTGCGTGCGGCATTTGCTCAGCGTCGAAAAACTTTACTGAATTCGTTGACGGCGTCGGGCTTCAATCGCGAAAAAATTTTGACGTCGGGCATTGATTCGTCACTGCGCGCCGAAAATTTGAGTTTGGAAGACTTCGCGAAACTTTCTGCCGCGTTGAAAAGTTGATAACCGAAATTAGAGGCCGTCACGGGCAAATGCGCGCTGGCAAGCATTTGCGCCTCTGCCCGCATATTTCGCGTGATGCGAAATTTGCGGCGAACGAGCTGACCTAACTGTTCCCCCGCTTTTAAAGCGGGTCTTTTGGGCAAGCAAAGAAAAAGTAGATCTAAAAAATCAGATTAACGATTGAGTACGTCGAAGCAACAACGCCCGACAATTTACCGACACGCCACAATCTTGCAGGAAATTCATTTCGACGATAGAATTAATCTTACAGAAAAAATTTTACGGAGGGAACACTTCAAACATGAAAGACTACAAAAGCGAATCCATCAGAAATGTAGCGTTCTGCGGTCACGGCCGCGCAGGCAAAACGACTTTGCTTGAAGCGGCACTTTTCAACAGCGGCGCGACAACGCGTCTTGGCAACGTCGACAACGGCACCAGCGTCCTTGATTTCGAGCCCGAAGAAACCAAACGCAAAATGTCAATCAGCGCGGCTCTTGCGGCGGTCGAGTGGAAAAATTTCAAAATCAACGCGATTGACGTGCCCGGCTTCCCCGATTTCGTCGCGGAAATGTACGGTGCTTTGACGGCGGCAGATGCGGCGGTTATCGTCGTTTCGGCAAGCGGCGGCGTCGAAGTCGAAACCGAAAAAGCTTGGGCACTCGCCGAAAGTTTGAATTTGCCGCGTGCATTTTTCATCACGAAAATGGACAGAGAGCACGCCGACTTCGATAAAGTTCTGCAACAGATTAAAGACAAATTCGGCGGCAATGTTGTCCCCGTTCAAATTCCAATCGGCAAAGAAAGCAACTTTAAAGGCGTCGTCGACATGATTAAAGTTTTCTCGAAAGTCAAAGCTGACGAGGAACAAATTGACGGCTCACCCGTTGCTGACGAAGTCGAAAGCGCACGTCTTGACATGCTTGACGTTATCGCGGAATTCAACGATGAACTCATGGAAAAATATCTTGAAGGCGAAGTCGAAGATTTGGACGAATCGGAAATTGCTCAAGCTTTGGCGACCGGTTTCAGCGAAGCGAAAGTTTTCCCCGTGTTCGTCGGCAGTGCGCTGAAAAATATCGGCGTGAAAAAATTCCTCAACAATATCGTCGAATTCTTCCCCGCGCCCGATTCCAAAGTTTACAACGGCATCAATCCGCGCAGTGACGAACTTGTCGAACGCAAAGTTTCCGAGCCGTTCAGCGGACAAATTTTCAAAACCATGGTTGACCCGTTCGTCGGCAGAATGTCTTATGTCCGCATCATTTCGGGCGACATGAAAGGCGACGCGACGTATCAACTTTTCGGCGAAAAAGGCGAAGGGCAGGAACGTTTGAGCGGACTTTTCACCATGCAGGGCAAAAAACAAATTCCCCTCGACAAAGCACACGCGGGCGATATTGTCGTCACGTCGAAACTTGCCAACGCGAAAACTTGCGACACGCTTTGCGACAAGGCCGCTCCGATTAAATACGAACGAATCAAATATCCCGAACCGATGTTGGCAATGGCAGTCACTTCCGCGAAGAAGGGCGAAGAAGATAAAGTTTTCGGCGCGATTATCCGTCAACAGGACGAAGACCCGACAATTTGGCTCGAAAAGAAAGCCGAGACCAAACAGACAATTTTGCGCGGCGTCGGCGAAGTTCACCTGGATATTTTGAGCGAAAAACTCCAACGCAAATTCGGCGTGCAAATGGTTTTGGGCGAACCCCGCGTTGATTATCGCGAAACGATTCGCAAGCCCGTCGAAGTCGAAGGCAAGCACAAGAAACAATCCGGCGGTCACGGGCAGTACGGTCATGTTTGGTTGAAAATTTCCCCGAACAAAGAGAAGACCGACAAGCCGTTTAACGTCGTGTTTTCGGAAAGCATTTTCGGCGGCAGTGTTCCGCGTCAATATTTCCCCGCCGTCGAAAAGGGCACGTATGAAACTTTGTCGCAGGGCATTCTTGCGGGCTATCCCGTCGTTGATGTCGCCGTCAATCTTTATGACGGTTCTTATCATGCGGTTGACTCCAGCGAAGCGGCATTCAAAACGGCAACTTCAATCGCGCTGAAAAAAGGCGTTCTTGCCGCAGATCCGATTTTGCTTGAGCCGATTGACGAAATTACGGTTTTGACGCCCGAAAATTACATGGGCGACATTATCGGCAAACTCAACAGCAAACGCGGCAGAATTCTCGGCATGGACCCGAAAGGCAAAGGCATGACCGAAGTCAAAGCGTTGATTCCGTCCAGCGAACTTTACAAATACGCGACGGATTTGCGTTCACAAACTCAGGGACGCGCTTCGTATTCGCTGAAATTCTCGCATTACGAACCGATGCCCGACAAGCTCGCCGAAAAAATTATCGAAGAGCACAAAGCCGCACAAGCCGAAAAATAATTAGGAATTAGGAATTAGGAGTTAGGAATTTGTTCGCGCAGGTTTTCACTGTCCCCTGAATCCTTGAAAAGTGGTTAGTGGTTAGAAATTTTTCTGACTGCTGACCATTTTTTTTACCGAAACGGAAGGTGTCAATTTGTTAATACAGATAAGTTCGGGACAAGGTCCGACCGAATGTGAACTTGCCGTCGGCTTGTTGGCAAAATCATTACAGGCGGAATTCGTCGGACTGGAAATAAAAAAAGCCGTAACGTCGCGGCAAGAAAATTGTTTCAGCTCCGTCACCTTGGAAGTGACAAATAAAGATTTGGAACCTGATATACTGAAATTGGAAGGAACGGTGCAATGGATATGCCGCAGTCCTTTTCGTCCGCATCACAAGCGGAAAAATTGGTACGTTGATGTCAGTGTGCTGTCGACGGCAGAAATTATCGACGCCGACTCCGATTACAAAGTCGAATATTTTCACAGCGGCGGCAAAGGCGGTCAGAACGTAAACAAAGTCGAAACGGGCGTTCGATTAATTCATCGACCGACGGGAACGGTTGTTACTGCGACGGAAGAGCGAACTCAACAAACCAATCGACGAATCGCAGAGAAAAAACTTCAAGAAATTTTGAAGCAACGACAAACACAATCGAATCGGCAAGCAGACCGCGAAGCTTGGCACGAACATTATCGGCTGGAGCGCGGAAATCCCGTCAGAGTTTACGAAGGTCTGAACTTCAAATTGAAGTCGAAAGGAGAGTAAAATTGATTTACGTAATTCCCGATACTCATCTCGGACACGAAAACATCAAGAAATACTGCAACCGACCCGATAATTTTGAAAAGCTGGTTGAAACGAATTGGCAGGCGACCGTTACCGAAACCGACACGGTGATTCATCTCGGCGATATTTCTTTCGACGAAGCATGGATAAGGCAGCTCGGCAGTTGGAACGGCAAAAAAATTTTGGTCAGAGGCAATCATGACAAAAAGCCCTGCGATTTTTACATGAGTTGCGGATTCACGGCTGTCGTTGAAGAATTGGTGACGGATACAAACAACGTGCTGATTTTGTTTTCGCACCGCCCGCATTTCGGTCACGAATGCGACATAAACATTCACGGACATCAGCACAATCTGGCAGTTTACGACGCGAAGCGATTGTATTTGCCGTTGTCGTTGGAGCACATGGGTTACAAGCCGTTGGCACTCGACGATAATTTTATCGGCAAGTTGAAACCGTTCATTATTCAAAACAGACAACCGACGTTGAAAGAAATGATGAGCCTTGGACAAGACGCAATCGGTAAGCCTTCGAACAAAGATTTTTATGACGGATTCGGCAAAGAAATTTTCACACAATCCAAAGCTCGACTGGAAGAATGTTACAAGATTTTGGAGAACACGCCGTATAATTCGGCACGGTTTAAATTTCGACTTTGGCGCAACGCAATTCGCTATATCGAAGGCAAAATTGGCAAGCAGGAATTTCTTCGCGTTATCGGCAAGTTTCTGTAACTCGAAGGTTTGAGTTTTCATTTCGCACAAAAATTCGTTCACCACAAATCGAATTTGCTGTTAAACTGAACGCATAAAAAAGATCGCCGGTCAAATTAATTTTCGACCGACGGTTTTTTGTTTGCGGAAATTTTTTTGGGCTCAAATCGCTGTCGTGTCGTAGCCGTCAAGCGAATTGATTAATTCCCGATATTTTTTTTGCTCGCGGAAAAATTTTCGGCGTTCCTTGCGTACGTCGTTGCTGAAACGTTCTTCCTCGCTGAAAATGCACCCGCAATAATTTTGCCGATACAGTCCAAGCTCCAAACTTAAATCGATGCCCTGTTGCCAACCGTCGCGAAAATCTTCGTAAAAAAATTTCACGTCAAAACGTTCCGCGTAATGTTCGGCAAATTTTTTCATCAGCCCGTGATTTTGGTGGCGACTGTAAAACAGCGACGACGTGAAATATTCAAAATTATTTTCTGCGGCGAAATGTGCGACCGCGCTTAATCGCCACGAGTAACAAATTCCGCAACGCTTGTGAAAACCGTCCGTGCAATGCGTCGAATCAATTCCGTCGACCACGGGGAAAGTTCGCGTCAAAAATTCGCGCAGGCGATAATGATTGTCCGCAAAAAATTCCATGTCGACTTTTTCGGCGAATTCCCGCGCAGTTTGCAGGCGACGTTTCCATTCTTCGTGCGGGTGAATGTTCGGATTGAAAAAATATCCGACCGGCTCGAAACCTTCTTCGCGCAATTTTTGAACGGGATAGCACGCGCACGGTCCGCAACACATGTGCAATAAAATTTTTTTCATGGCTCAACCCTCAATAGATGTAAAATTCTTTCCACGGAATTTGGTCAAGACGAATCGAACGCAGAAATTCCACGATGTCCCGCCTGCCGTAATAATGCGGCGTCCCGTTGGAGTCCTGCGACATTAAAATTATCGGCATGTTGCGGAAGAATTGCGAAAGCTCATTGCGAACGCGAATTGCCCGCGAAGTGTAATTGGTCACCGTGCGATTGACGGCGACGACCGCGAAGGTTACGCCTTGTTCGATGATGACCGCGCCTTGAATTTTCATGGTGAATCACCTCCGAAGATTTTCTGAGTTTAAATTTTGTGACCCGAAAAACTTTTTTTGATTATAACATGCGCCGTAAAAAAGCGGCAGGATTTTTTTCGGGCACGTCAAAATTCGTCGACGCAGGGAGTTGATTGACATGCTGAAAAAATTTTTCGCGGCGTTGATAATTTTTTTTGCGGCGACATTGAGCGGTTGCGGTAGCGAAAAAGTTTCCGCGCCGAAAGAATTTTTGAACGTCTCTTATGACCCGACACGCGAATTTTATATCGAATACAACGAAAAATTTTTGGAGCACTGGACGCGTGAGTTGGGCAACGAAAAAATTCTTTTGGAACAATCGCACGACGGCAGCGGCAAACAGGCTCGCGCAGTCATCAACGGGCTTGGTGCCGACGTAGTGACGCTTGCGCTGGCTTACGACGTGACGCAAATAAAAAATGCCGGCTTGATTCGCGGCGGCTGGCGAAACGAATTCCCCGACAATTCTTCGCCGTATACTTCGACGATGGTTTTTCTTGTCCGCAAAGGCAATCCGAAAAATATTCGCGATTGGGACGATTTGATTCGCGACGACGTGAAAATTATTACGCCGAATCCGAAAACTTCCGGCGGCGGGCAATGGAATTATCTTGCCGCGTGGGAATTCGCCCGCAGAAATTTTGACGGTGACGAAACTCAAATCCGCGAATTCATGACGAAACTTTTTGCCAATGTCGTCGCGCTTAACACCGGTGCCCGCGGTTCGACAAACAATTTCGTACAAAAAAAAATCGGCGACGTGTTAATCGCGTGGGAAAACGAGGCGTTGCGTTCCGTGAAAAATTTGCCCGACGACTATGAAATTGTTACGCCGAGTTTGAGTATTTTGGCTGAACCGTCCGTTGCGATTGTCGACAAAAATGTTGACGCGAAGGGCACCCGCGAAATTGCCGAAGAATATTTGCGTTGGCTTTATTCGCCCACAGGTCAGGAAATTGCCGCGAAAAATTTTTATCGTCCGCGTGACGAAGAAATTTTGGCGAAATATGCCGACGTGTTTCCGCCGTTGACGCTGTTCACGATTGATGACGCGTTTGGCGGTTGGGTTAAAGCTTACAACGATCATTTTGCCGACGGAGCGATTTTCGACCAAATTTATCACCACTGAATTTTTAAACGGTGACGCTTGCAAAAATTTTCCGCGCAGATTATAATTTTATCGCAAACAAAAATGCCTCGACGCAAGTCAAGGCGAAGATGCTTGAAGGCGGTTTAGCCCCTCATGTATAACTTGGTGAGTCTAAAATGAATCAGCCGTCGCTATGCCCTTGGAAGCTTAGGCGGCTGTTTTCGTTTTGAAGAAATTTTCATACCAACTGTTCCGTCGATTTTAAAGCGACCGTCGACCAAATTCAAGGTGACGTTCATTTTTTTTACGGCTTGCAAATTTTATCACTGTTGAATTTTTGTGTCGTGACGCTTGCAAAAATTTTCCGCGCAGATTATAATTTTATCGCAAACAAAAATGCCCCGCGTCCGTGCGAGGCAAGATGCTTGTCAGGCGGTTTAGCCCCTCATATGTAGTTGAGATTTGAGTGAAATCAGAATTTGGTCGCTATGCTGGTCAGAGCTTAGGCGGCCGTGTTCGTCAACATCCAGAGGATTATCGTCGTAATGATAACCACACGAATAATAATCTTGAACATCAGCGTCACCCCCTTTCCGGGGGCTTTCGAGATTGAAACCGCCCTTCGCCGCAAGGCGACAAGCAAACAAATTATAAATCATGCAACGCCTGAATTCAAGGAGGCGTTCATTTTTTTTACAGCTTACAAAAATTTCCCGCGCAGATTGAAAAATCGCAGGCACATGTTATAATCGGCGCAAACAATATTTTAGGAGGCGACACGATATGAAATGGGTTTGTAACGTCTGCGGCTGGGAATACGACGAAGAGCAGGGCGACCCCGACAACGACATTGAGCCGGGCACGAAGTTTGAAGATTTGCCCGAAGATTTTCTCTGTCCGTTGTGCGGCGTCGGCAAAGATGATTTTTCGCAAGTTGAAGAGTGAAAATTTTTTCGCGTGACTGTGGTAAATCGTCAAGCATTATGTTACAATAATTGCAATCAATCTTTGAGGAGGAATTTTTAAATGAAAGTTACTGTTGTTGGTGCCGGTAACGTCGGCGCGACCGTGGCAAATGTTCTGGCAACAAAAGGTTTTGCAAGTGAAGTCGTCCTTATCGACATCAAAGAAGGTCTGTCCGAAGGCAAAGCCATGGACATTATGCAAACGGCGCACATGCTCAATTTCGACACGAAAGTTGTCGGCGCAACTTCCCCGATTGACGCTCCGGACTATGCGGCGACGGCAGGCTCGCAAGTCGTGGTTATCACTTCGGGACTTCCACGCAAACCCGGCATGACACGCGAACAACTTATCGGTACGAACGCAAAAATCGTTAAAGGTGTTGTCGACCAAATTCTCAAACATTCGCCCGAAGCGATTTTGATTATCGTGTCGAATCCGATGGACGCAATGACTTACTTGACGCTCAAAGACACGAAACTCCCGCGCAACCGCATTATCGGTCAAGGCGGCATGTTGGACAGCAGCAGATTCCGTTATTATCTCGCGTTGGCTCTGCAAGAAGCAGGCTATCCCGCAACGCCCACCGATATTGACGGCATGGTTGTCGGCGGTCACGCAGATAAAACGATGGTTCCGCTCGTCAGCTTGGCAACTTATCGCGGAATCCCCGTCACGCAACTTTTGAGCGACGAAGCAATCACCAAAGCTGTCGAAGCAACCAAAGTCGGCGGCGCAACCTGCACGAAACTTTTGGGAACTTCCGCTTGGTACGCTCCGGGCGCGGCTGCTGCGGCTCTCGTCGAAGCAATCGCTCTTGACGCGAAAAAACTTATTCCGTGCTGTGTCTATCTCGACGGCGAATACGGCGAAAAAGATCTTTGTATCGGCGTCCCCGTCATCCTCGGCAAAAACGGCATCGAAAAAATTGTCGAAGTCGAATTCTCCGAAGCGGAAAAAGCCAAATTCGCCGAAAGTGTTGCGGCGGCTCGCGAAGTCAACAGCAAACTCGGTGAAGCACTCGCGTAATCGAATCAACATTGCAAACAAAATAAAGGAACTCTGCCGTAATCGACAGGGTTCTTTTTGATTTAAGGAGGTGACATGTTTTGACGATATTGCAGGTGAAGGACACGACAAAGTTATTTCCAAGGAGGAGATTAACATGTTGGACAGAATCGAAGAACTTGAACGGATTGATCGCGTCAAGGGCGTCACCAACGACAATCGCCACCGTTTCAACAGCGGACGCGGACGCCGCGACGAAACCGGAAGTTTTGCCGACGAACTTCGCCGCGCAATGAACATTCCGAAAAAAAATACATCATCCGTCAAGAAAACCCCGATACCCGAAGCTTACGAACTTGAAATTACAAATTGCGGAACGCATTCGCTCTTTTACATGAGCGGCTTGAGTCTCGACCGTTTGCTTGCATAAAGGAGATACGTTATGGACGACAAAATTTTTATGCGACTTGCGTTTGACGAGGCGCGACGGGCGTTCAACGAAAACGAAATTCCAATCGGTGCCGTTATCATTGACGATAGCGGCATTTTGGTTTGCGGAGAACACAATCGAATCGAACAGTTAAACGATGCGACGGCTCACGCGGAAATTTTGGCGTTGCGTGCGGCAAGCAAAATTTTAAATCGGCGGCGATTGACGGACTGCACGCTTTATTCAACCGTCGAACCGTGCGCAATGTGTGCGGGCGCGTTGATTTTGTGTCGCGTGAAACGTTTGGTTTACGGCGTGACCGATTCAAAATTCGGAGCGGTCGAATCACTTTTCAACGTCGTAAACAATCCCGCGCTGAATCATCAACTGCAAGTAACTGCGGGCGTTTTGGAAGACGATTGCCGCGAACTGCTGAAAAAATTTTTCGTCACACGCCGCAACGAAAAAAGAGGCCGTCACGGATGACGGCCTCCGCCCGCAATTGAAACAGGATGTTTCACTTGCGGGCACTATGACTTGACCGTAGCCGATTACTCTGAACAACGAACGACCAAGCTCTCCGCAGGAGTGCCCTTTTCTTTTGCAACTTTTCTTTTGGGCAAGCAAAAGAAAAGTTGATTCACAAACTCAAAATCGACAAACAACCCGAATCGAAGTGACGAACGCAACAAAATTTACAACCGTCACTCGCAAAAATCCCAAATTTATCGCCGAAAATTTTTTTGCGCGCCCGTCAATATGTGGTAAAATGCAAAGAAATTCTTCGGGAAGGTGTGCATCAATGAATCTCAAAGACAAAGCGATTATGACGGTCAACACAATCGCAATCGTCGCCTGCGTGCTGATGGGTATTATCGGATATCTGCGCGCCAAAAATATTTACGCCGAGGCACTTGAAGCCAAAGTCACGACCGACGCTCAAGCAATGGCGGAAATCTTGAACTCTCGATTTTCGGGCGATTGGCATTCGATTGACGGCGAACTGTTCAAGGGCGAACACCGGCTTACAAGTGTCGATGATTTCGCGGCAGAACTCAGCAAGATTTGTAACGCCGAAGTCACAATTTTTAACGGCGATACCCCCGTCGACACGACATTTAAAGATTCATCGGGTAAGCGTGCCTTCAACACAAAAGCATCTCCGTTCGTTGTCGAAAACGTTCTGAAGCAGGGGAAACTGTATTCGGGGCAATCTTTATTTGCGGGTGAAGAATATTTCATTGCCTGTCAACCGCTCAAAAACGAAAGCGGTACTGTTCTCGGCATGGTGTTTGTCGGTGTGAATGCGGAAGCAACGGCTCCGGTCGCCGTAACATTTTTTTTGACGACGTTGATTTTTATTGCAATCGTAATGGTCGTTTGTTTCTTCCTGTCGAAAAATCTTATCGGTGACTTGCTCGACAGACTGTACGACATCATCAGGGCGACGAAAACCCTTTCGGAAGGAAATTTGACCATCAAAGATTTGCCCGGCAACAAGAGTGACGAATTCGGCGATTTGGCTCAAAGTATCAATCTGCTGAAATTCAAATTCAAAAATTTACTGATGAGAGTTTTTGAATACGCCGACCGCGTTGCAATTTCAAGCCGCGAACTCAACGAAGGTACACTGCAGACGCACGAATCGATTAACGAAATCGTTCAAAGCATGACGGTTTTGGTCAACGGCACCAACGAACAGGAAAAGACGATTAAAAATCTGGAAGAAAAAATCAACGTCATGTTCGAGAAAATGGACGGCTTGAGCGAAACGGCCTTGCAGATGCAGGAAATTGCCGGCAACAACGCAACCAACGCTGCCGACGGCAAACAACGCGTTGACGCGGCGATTGACATGATGAAAGATACCAAAGAGCAAGTCAGTTCTTCCGCCAAAGTCGTCGACGAATTGGGCAAACGTTCCGACGAAATCGGGCAGATTGTTGAAACAATTTCCGGCATCGCGGGACAAACGAATCTTTTGGCATTGAACGCGGCTATCGAGGCTGCACGTGCCGGCGAACAAGGTCGCGGCTTCGCGGTCGTCGCCGAAGAAGTTCGCAAACTCGCCGAACAATCCGCAGAGGCGGCAACTTCAATTTCCAACCTTATCGCCAGCATTCAAGCGGACACGGCGTCGGCTGTCGAATCAATCGACAAAGGCAATCAAGGCGTCGCGGAAGGTACTCATTCCGTTATCGAAACCGGCACGGCTTTTGCGGACATTGAGGCACAATCCAAAGTGCTCGCCGATAACGTACAAAAAAGTTTGGAAGACATTGCGGCGGTTTACATGAGCAACGGCGAAATTACGGAGGCCATCGAACACGTCCGCGAAATTGCGAACAAGTCTAACGAAAACGCAACTTCACTCAGCACGGTTACCAAAGAACAAACCGCGAACATGAAAGAAGTTGCCCACACCGGTCAAAAACTTTCCGATCTGTCGCAGGAAATGCACGATGAAATTGCCAAGTTCAAAATGTGATTCGGAGGCGAAATTTTGAGCGATATTGCCATCAAAGCTGAACACCTCACGAAAATTTATAAAATCTACGAGCAGGACATTGATCGCCTGAAAGAAGCTTTTCACCCGTTCCACAAACGTTACAGCAGAGATTTTTACGCGCTTGACGATGTTTCGTTTGAAATTCGTCGCGGAGAAAATATCGGGCTTGTCGGCAAAAACGGTGCGGGAAAATCCACGTTGCTCAAAATCATTACGGGCGTTTTGACGCCCAGCGCGGGCACTTTGCAAGTCAACGGACGAATTGCGTCACTTTTGGAACTCGGCGCAGGTTTCAATCCCGATATGACGGGCGTCGAAAATATTTACATGAACGGGCTTTTAATCGGGCACAGCCGCTCCGTCATGGACACAAAAGTTGACGACATTATCGCGTTCGCGGACATTGGCGACTTTATAAATCAGCCCGTGAAAACTTATTCGTCGGGCATGTTCGCAAGGTTGGCTTTCGCCGTCAACGCTTTTGTCGAGCCGGATATTTTGATTGTCGACGAGGCTTTGAGTGTCGGTGACGCGTTTTTTCAAAGCAAATGCATGGACAAAATGCGCACGATGATTGAAGGCGGCGTGACGGTTTTATTTGTCAGCCACGATACTTTTGCCGTGAAAAATTTGTGCGAACGGGCATTTTTGATGCAGTCGGGAAAAATTTTGATGGACGCGCCCGCAAAAGATGTCGTCGAACGTTATCGGCACATGTTGCTTGAATCTCGCGGCGAACTTTCCGAAGAACAGGCTCAACGTCAAAATAATTTGGTCGACAATCTGCGCGACGGCAAACAGGTTTTCGCCAAAGAAAAATTTTCCGCCGAAAATCTTGCTCGCGGCAAAGAAATTTTTTTGAAGAACGCAACCTATCAACGGACGGGCGACAAGCGTGCGATTTTGGACAACGTGCAACTTTTGAATTTGGACGGCGAAATTATCCGCGAAGTCATTTTCGGTCAAACGGTCGTCCTGCGCATGATTGTTCACTTTCAACAGGACGTTGCTTGTTTGGGCATGGGCTACCACATTCGCAACGCGACGGGCATTGATTTGATTTACACTGATTCGCGCTTCCACGACACCAAGGCGATTTTCGACGCGAAGGCGGGCGAAATTTACGTTATCGATTGGACGTTCAAAGTTGAATTGCGGCAAGAAATGTACGACATTGCCTGCGTTATTTCCACGCCGCTTGAAGAGACGCTGAATTATTCGGAGATGTGCGATTTCATTCCGTGCGCGTTGCAATTCAACGTTGTAAGCCCGAATCCGTATTTGAGTTTGCCCGGCGGTTACGTTCATTGGCACAACGATTTAAATGTGCGTCGCGTCGAATTGAACTGAAAGGACTAACGCTGATGAGATATATTTCAAAAGACAAGTATGACCGCCTTGTCGTAAATCTTCCAAGCGGCAAGCGCGACGCTTACACTTCGGCGGCACATTCATTCGGCATAAGCATTTCGGGTTTGGTTCAACTCGGCGTCGAAGAATTTATCGCAACTCATTCGGACGAAGAATCTTCCGACAAAGTTAAGGCATCCGAAAAATTGTCGTTGCAGGAACGAAAATTGCTTAAAGCTTTTGACAAGTTGCCGAAAGAATCACGGACGATTGTTTTAAAACTTGTCGAAGATTTTGCGTTGAAAGTTTCCGTCACGAATTCTGTTGATTAAAAAATTTTTTCGGTTATAATGGTCTGAATAAAATATGGAGGCGAAATTTTTGTGGAGACTTCGGAAGTTCAAAAGTTCAACCTAAAAAATTTTCTCTCGGTCAATGGTAAGGCAAAAATCGCTGCGGCGGTTGCTGTTATCGGCGTCGGTGCAATGGCTATGTCAAGCTCCGTGTCTTCGGGCGACAAAATCGTTCTCGGCGTGCGTGCTGAAGGTCAGGCAATCGGCGGCATGGATAAAGCAAGCGCGGAAAAACTTTTCACAAACGTTGCCGCGCAGAAAATTCATCCGCTCACTTTCCGCTACGGCGACGAAGAATTTGTTGTCACGCCGGAAGAAATTAATTTGAAGCCGCTTGTCGACAAGGCGACGAGTGAAGCTTTCAGTTACGGACGCGGCGGCTCGGTACTGGACAATTTCAACAATCAAATCAGATGCGCGCTCAACGGCCGCGACGTGAAACTTACAGCCGATTACGATTCGGCTTTGCTCGACGCGAAACTTGCCGACATTGCGACGAAAATTAATCGCGATCCCGTCAATGCAGTCGTTGAATTCGGTTCGGGCGGCGCGATTGAAAAAATCCCCGGTGTTATCGGCAAAAAATTAAATACCGAACAACTTGCCGCCTCGCTTAAAGATCCGCTCACGACACTCGACTTGCCCAAAGGCGTTATAAATCTTGAGCCGGAAGACATTGCGCCGTTTATCACGACGGAGGACATCGCGCAGATTGATTCGGTTTTGGGAACTTACAGCACTCATTATTATCCCGGCGACCGCGGCGACAACATTTGGCTTGCCGCAAATTCCATTTCGCACAAAATAGTTAAACCTTCGTGGACGTTTTCTTTCAACGACACGGTCGGGCCGCGCACGTGGGACAACGGTTACAAAGTTGCGGGCGTCATCATCAACGGTAAAGCGGACGTTGATTACGGCGGCGGTGTTTGCCAAGTCAGCTCGACGCTTTACAACGCGGTACTTCTTTCGGGGCTTACTCCCGTCGAACGCACGCCGCATTTCTTCCAGTCAAGTTATATCGGTTACGGACGCGACGCAACTGTTGCCGACGGACAAATTGATTTCAAATTCCGCAACGATTTTCTGCACAACGTTTACTTGCTCGCCGAAGCGTCCGGTTCGACCGTCACGGTTTACGTTTTGGGCACGAAAGCTGATTTGAACGGCACGGATATTTCCCTTGAACTTGACGGCACTTCGCTTTATCGCGTGTGGCGCAACGATAGCGGAGTCGTCAAAGATGAATACCTGCACACCGACGTTTACAATTGAGAAAAAATTTTTCGGAATGATTTATCGCGTGTGGCGCAACGATAGCGGAGTCGTCAAAGATGAAATTTGCCACCGACGTTTACGAAATGCCGAAATCCGCTAACAACGGAGCTTAGCGAAAAATTTTAAACTGCAACAAAAAAATCCCGTCACGTTGTCGGCGGGATTTTTTTCGTGTTATAATCGCGCAAAAATTTTTGGAGTGATTTACATGAACAAAAAAGTTGCCGTGGCAATGAGCGGAGGCGTTGACAGTTCGTTGACGGCGGCAATTTTACTTTACAAAGGCTTTGAAGTTGTCGGCGTGACGATGAAGTTGGACGACGCGAACGGCTGTTGCGACATCAACGACGCGCAGACGATAGCCGCACAGTTGGGCATTGAACATTTCGTTGCCGACTTTAGAGAAATTTTTCGCGCTGCGGTCGAAGATTATTTCGTTGCGGAATATCTGCACGGGCGAACACCGAATCCCTGCGTTCGTTGCAACCGTGAAATTAAATTCGGCAAGCTGTTCGATTTCGCAGAGTATATCGGTGCAGATTTTTTGGCGACGGGACATTACGCACGAATTGTTTTCGAGGACGAACGATTTAAGCTGAAAAAAGCCGTCGACGTTCGCAAAGATCAATCTTACGTGCTGTACAATTTGACGCCCGAAAAGTTGGCGAAAATTATTTTGCCGCTGGGCGCGCTGTCGAAATCGGAAACGCGTTCCATTGCCGAACGTTTGAAAATTCCCGTCGCACACAAGCCCGACAGTCAGGAAATTTGTTTCGTGCCGAACGACGATTACAAAAGTTTTATTTCAAGCCGCGAGCCGAATTCCGACGCATTGCAAGCCGGTGACATTGTCGACGACTGCGACGGAAAAATTTTGGGACAACACAACGGCGTTGCCAATTATACAATCGGTCAGCGAAAAGGTTTGGGCATTGCCGCGCCGCACCCGCTGTACGTCACGAGTTTGGACGTTGATAATCGGAAAGTTTTTGTCGGCACGGGCGAAAAACTTTTTTCCGAAACGTTGACGGCTCACGACGCGCATTGGATTTACAAACCCGATTTGCCGAAAACTTTTGACGCGAAAATTCGTTACGGCTCACGTGTCGCCAAGTGTGTCGTAAGCGAAGACGAAAATTTTTTGCGCGTGAAATTTTCCGAACCGCAGCGAGCAATCACGGCGGGACAATCGATTGTTTTCTACGACGGCGATGAAGTTTTGGGCGGCGCGATTATCGATTGACGCTTGCAAAAATTTTCCGCACAGATTATAATTTCGTCGCAAACAAAAATGCCCCGACCGAAGTCGAGGCGAAGTGCTTGTCAGGCGGTTTAGCCCCTCATATATAGCGTTTGAAACGAGTTGGTAAATTGGTCGCTATAAGTCGTTGCAGGACTTAGGCGGCCGTTCCCGTGAATATCCAGAGGATTACAACGGTGATAATCACCACGCGTACTATAATCGTGAACATCAGCTTCACCCCCTTTTCGGGGGCTTTCGAGATTGAAACCGCCATCGCCGCATCTGGCGACAAGCAAAACGAATTATAAAACATGCAACGCCCGAATTCAAGCCGGCGTCATTTTTTTACGGCTTGCAAAAATTTTCCGCGCAGATTATAATTTCGTCGCAAACAAAAATGCCCCGACCGAAGTCGAGGCAAAGTGCTTGAAGGCGGTTTACCCCCGAATGTGTTTAGAAATGAAAATCAATGGTTCGAGCAGTCGCATGAGGTGGAAGCTCAGGCGGCTGTTTTGCTGAGTATCAACAGGATTACTCCCGTCAGCAATGTCACGCGGATAATAATTTTAATCACGCGCATATCTTCCACCCCCAATCTCGGAGGGTTTCCGATTTAAACCGCCCTGCCGCAAAGGCATCAAGCAAATCGAATTATAAATCATGCAACGCCCGAATTCAAGGAGGCGTCATTTTTTTTTCAGTTTACAAAAACCAACGCGACAAGTATAATTGCGCGGAAAGTTTTTCAGTACTGCAGGAGGTTTTGCATTTGGAAACAAAAAAATTATTTCGCGGCTTCTGGTCGTTGTTCAAAGGCTATTGGTCGTCCGAAGAAAAGTGGAAGTCTCGCGGACTGTTGGCTGTCGTCATTGCCATGAATTTCGCGATGGTTTATCTGCTTGTGCAACTCAACGAGTGGTACCAAATTTTTTGGGACGCGTTGCAAAATTACGAGGAAGAAAGTTTCTGGCCGTTAATCGGGCGATTCAGTGCGATTGCCTTCATTTACATAATCATCTTTGTTTACGCGGTGTATCTGCGGCAAATGTTACAGATTAAGTGGCGCACGTGGATGACGAACAATTATTTGCGGGCGTGGCTGGACGGACAAATTTATTATCGCCTGCAGGACGCGACGGACAACCCCGACCAGCGTATTTCCGAAGACATCGGGCAATTCGTCAACTTGTCGCTTACGTTGCTTATCGGCTTTTTGAAACAGCTGACGACGTTGGCGGCATTCGGCGTGGTGCTGTGGAATTTGAGCGGCTCATTTTCATTCACGGTCGGCGGCGTCGAAATCGTCATTGCGGGCTACATGTTTTGGTTTTCGTTGATTTATTCCGGAATCGGAACGATTATCGCGCACAAAGTCGGACGAAAACTAATCGAACTGAATTTCGACCAACAGAAATACGAGGCTGATTTTCGTTTCAGCATGATGCGTGTTCGCGAAAACGCCGAGAGCATTGCTTTTTATCGCGGTGAACCTGCCGAACGCGAAGTATTTGACTTGAAATTCAGCAACGTCATCAAAAATTATTGGCAACTCATGAAGAAAACCAAGCACTTGAATTTTTACTCGAGCACCTACGGTCAACTGGCGGTGCTTGTGCCGTACATTATGGCTTATCCGCGCTATTTTGCCAAAGAAATTCAGCTGGGCGGACTTATGCAAATTTCTTCGGCGTTCGGGCGAGTTCAAGACGCGTTAAGTTTCTTCGTCGACTCTTACGACACGTTGGCGAATTTGGCGGCGGTCGTCAATCGTCTTTACGGCTTCACCGAACACATGGAAGAGGCGAAAAAAATTCAAAGCAACGTCACGAATTCAACCGCTCCCGAATTGAAAATTTCCGCGCTGAACGTCAAATTGCCGACGGGACGCGAACTGCTGAAAAAACTTTCGCTGGAACTTCAAAACACGAAATCGCTTTTGGTGACGGGCGCATCCGGTTGCGGCAAGTCGACGTTGCTGCGAACTTTGGCAGGATTGTGGCGATACGCGTCCGGCGAAATTTCACTGCCGCAAAATGCCCGCGTGATGTTCCTGCCGCAAAAACCTTATCTGCCGTTGGGAACTTTGCGACGTGCGCTGATTTACCCGTCAGCCGAAAAAGATTCGCCGCCGGACGACAAACTGAAAAAAATTTTGCAACTGGTTGACTTGCCCGCGCTTGTCGACAAACTCGACACGGCGGACGATTGGAGCCGAATTTTATCGTTGGGCGAACAACAGCGGCTTGCCTTCGCACGAGTTTTGTTGAGCGCGCCCGATTACATTTTCCTTGACGAAGCAACTTCGGCATTGGACGAGCCTCGTGAAATTGAAATGTACAAACTTCTGCGCGAAGAACTTCCGAAATTGACGGTCGTGAGTGTCGGTCACCGATCGACGCTGTTCAGCTTGCACGACGTTGAATTGAACTTGACGGGCACCGGCGAATACAAATTGCGCGAAATAAGCTGAGGATTGTTGATAAACCGGCGCGTTCGTTGAATTGCGTTTATGAATCTACTTTTTCTTTGCTTGTCCAAAGA
The DNA here is from genome assembly GCA_017470715.1 of Selenomonadaceae bacterium. Classification (GTDB taxonomy): domain Bacteria; phylum Bacillota; class Negativicutes; order Selenomonadales; family Selenomonadaceae; genus Quinella. Next base: position 1,792 of record JAFUYE010000065.1, on the reverse strand, counting down.
CCCGCTTTAAAAGCGGGGGAACAGTTAGGTCAGTTCGTTCGCTGCGAAATTTGCATCACGCAAATGCCGCGGGCGGGAGCCGTCATCCGTGACGGCTCCGATTTTCGCATTGCTCATTAACTTTTGTAACGAAATCGTTTGGCGAACGTATAAGTTGCAGAAAAAATTTTGTGGAGGTTACCGACATGCTTAAGAAAATTTTGCTGACGATTATAGCGGTTTTGATTGCGGGCGGCGCGCTCATGATTTACGGCACATACAAAGTTGCCGACGAAGCCATCAAGGCGAAAGAACCGCAACTGCGCCAATACATTCAGCTTGACGAGGCGGCGCAAAATAAATACGTCATTGAGCACGCCGAAGAATTGCTTAAGGAAGTTACAACCGAAGACGTTTCGCCCGAAGACAAAGAAGACATGGAACTGTTCAACGAAGCGCAGAAATATCCCGAAATGCAAGCCGCCTTGCTCAAAGTTGGGCGTTCGTTATTCGCGAAGGCGATTGTTCATTCGGACGCGATTGTCAAAGATTTGTCTGCCGACGTTAAAGCGAAATATCAAGCCGAAGCCGACGCCTTTTCCGACAATTTAAAAGTTTATGGCGATACTCTCAAACAGATCGGCGACAAAATCAAAGCCGCGAAATAATTTTCCGTCACAAAAATAAATGCCCGATTCCACACGGAGTCGGGTATTTATTTCGGTCAAAAACTTTTTTCACAGCGGATTCTTGCAAAAATCTATAAATGCCTGCGCCGCTTTCGAGACGTAACGTTCTTTTTTCCACGCAAGCCCAATGTCGACAAAAATCGGTTCGTAAAAAGGAATTGTTTTTATGTCCGGCGAATTTTCGCAGATGAAGTCGAGTAGGAACGCAATGCCCACGTCGTGCGCAACCAAGCCTTTAATCGTGACGATTTGGCTGGATTCAAGCACCGTGCGCGGAGAAATTTTCAACGCAAGCAATTTGTTTTGAACGACTTCGCGAAGGTATGCGCCTTCTTTCATCATGATTAAATCCGAAGCGGCAATTTCTTTCGCGGTGATTTTTTTCTTTGCGGCGAGTGGGCTGTTCTGCGCCACGCAAACCATCAGTTGATTGCGGCTCATCTTCAGCACGTTGAGATTCGGCGCGAAGTCCGGCACAATTATAATTCCGAAATCCAGTTCGTCGCTTTCGAGTTTTTCGCGTATCGACAGCGAGCCTTCTTCGTAAAGCAAAACATCCAAATGCGGGTGAGCGCGACGGAAGCCGGAAAAAACTTTCGGGAACAGATACGCACCCATCATCGGCGGAATTCCGATTTTTATCGTGCCTTTTTGCAACTGTTTGTAGTCGTTGACTTCCAAAACGGCGTCTTCAATATTGCGTAGCGCGATTTCGATTCGTTTAAGAAAAACCGTTCCTTCGGGCGTCAAGCTCAGCTGTTTTTGACTGCGGTCGAAAAGTTGCACGCCGAGTTCCGCCTCAAGTTTTTTTATCGCGACGGTTATGTTCGGTTGCGAAACTCTGAGTCTCTGCGCGGCGCGGGTTATGTTTTTCAGTCGGCTTGCCATCTGAAAATATTCAAGTTGTCTCAGCTCCAATTAAGTCACTTCCTTTCATGTGGCAACATGCGGTATAAGTCACGATAACTGCGATTTATATTGTACACTGCAAAAATTTACCTTGCAACGAAAACTTTTCGGTCGCTTTAAAAGTGACGTAACAAGTTATCGGGTGTCGGTAAAATGTCAAATTTTTTTGCTTCGATTTGGCGCGTTCGTAAATTTTGAGTTTGCAGATCAACTTT
>JAFUYE010000064.1 GCA_017470715.1 Selenomonadaceae bacterium | reverse complement strand
TGCAGAAAATATCGTTGCCGACTTCGCGCAGTCTCAAAATTTCACGCGCTTGAATTTGAATGTCGGTGGATTGTCCGCTTGCGCCGCCCAACGGTTGATGAATCATAATTCTTGCCAAGGGAAGTGCGAAACGTTTTCCCTTCGCGCCCGAAGTCAAAAGCAAACTGCCCATGCTCGCCGCCTGTCCGATACAAATCGTCGAAACGTCGGGTTTAATATACTGCATTGTATCGTAAATCGCAAGACCGGCCGTCACGACACCGCCGGGGCTGTTTATGTACAGGTGAATGTCTTTGTCGGGATCTTCACTTTCCAAAAAGAGGAGTTGCGCGACAACGGAATTGGCAACGTCGTCATTAATCGGACCGCCAAGAAAAACAATCCTGTCTTTGAGCAGACGCGAATAAATGTCGTAAGCGCGTTCGCCGTAGCTCGTCTTTTCGATAACCATCGGCACGTAATAAGCCATAATCGTTCACCTCAAAAAGTTTTTAAAAACGGCGGGGGTTTCGTCCTCCGCCGCAGTGAATGTTCAGTTGTTTTCGGGTTCGTCCGTAGTCTCTGCGGGAGCTACGGATTTTTCGGGAGTCTCGGATTTTTCGTCAGCTTTGACTGCGCCCGCCATGTTGTCCAAAATAAATTTCATTGCTTTACGACGACGAATTGTTTCCGCGACGCTGATAAGTTGCCCGCTCTCTTGCAGATATTTTGCAATTTGTTTGGGTGGCGTGCGATACATTTGCGCCATCATCGAAATTTCAACGTTAAGTTCTTGGTCGGTAATGTTGATTTTTTCCGCTTCCGCCACGTGTTCAAGCATAATGTCCGTCAAAACATTTTTGCGCGCCGATTCGCGATAATCGTCACGCATTTTGTCCATGTCCATACCGGAAAAAGCCATGTACTGTTGAAGATTCATGCCCTGCGTTTGCAAATTGGTATCGAGTTCGCGAATCATTTGGTTAATGCGATTTTCGACCATAACCGGCGGCAAGTCAACCGTCATGTTTTCGACAGCTTTATCGATAACCGCTTGGCGTTGCGCTTCGACTGCGCGGCGTTCGGCGTTGGTTTCCATGTTCTTGCGAATGTCGGCCTTGTATTCGTCGAGCGTTTGGAAAGTGCTGACTTTTTTGGCAAACTCGTCGTTGAGTTCAGGCAGTTCGCGGTGTTTGATGCTGTTGATTTTGCAAGCGAATTCGGCATCTTTGCCCGCCAAATCTTTTGCGTGATAATCTTCGGGGAAAGTAACTTTAACAGTGCGTTCGTCGCCGACTTTCGCGCCGATAAGTTGTTCTTCAAAGTCGCCGATAAATTTATGCGAGCCGATTTCGAGCGGTTGATCTTTCGCTTCGCCGCCCGCAAATTTTTCGCCGTCAATCGTACCGGTGTAATCGAGCGTGATAAAATCTCCGTCGGCAACTGCGTCACCTTCGGCGGCTTCAATCAAATTGGCGTGATGTTTGCGCATTTGTTCGAGCTGTTCGGCAACCTGTTCGTCGGTGACGGGTTCAACAACTTTTTCCGCGTCAAGATTTTTGTATTCGCCGAGCGTGACTTTCGGATACGGCGTAAATGTCAACGTGTAAACGAAATCTTTGCCGTCCTCTTGCGTGACGATATTCGATTTCGGTTCAGTGACGGGCATGAAGTTCAAAATTCTGAACGCCTCACGCGACGAACTGTTTACCAAAAAATCGGCCGCTTCGCCGGTAATCGCATCTTTGCCGAGATTTGCTTCAAGAACTTTAATCGGAATGTTGCTGCCCTTGCGGAAACCGCGAATGTTCACGCGTTGGGAAAGCATTTTTACGGCGCGTTTTATCGCTTTGGAATATTCCGCCGCTTCAATTTCGACTGTCAACTCAATGTTGTAATCGTCTATTTTTTTCTGGGTGAGTTTCAAAATTTTGACCTCCTCGTTCGTTATGCAACACGGCGATTATATTAGCACAGCGATAAAAAAAAAGCAATGTGGCAATAAATTTCGTCGGGGCTTGTTGAAAAATGTTGAAGTTTGTTGCTTCGATTCGACTGATTCGTTGATTCACAAACTCAAAATCACGAACGCGCCGAATCACATCAACATAATTTGACCGTTTACCGACAGTCTCTAATCCGTATAAATTACGCTCACAAAAATTCTTGCGCGGCGAAAAAAGGAAATTCACAAGTCACGGGGAATATAAACGCCACGGAGGTTGAAAGCAGTGAGCAATGCGGAACAAGATGAATTTGTCGAGCGGGTTCGCGAACGATCGGATATTTATTCCGTAATTTCCCGTTACGTGTCGCTTAACCAACGCAGCGGCAAATATTGGGGGCTGTGTCCTTTCCATAACGAAAAGACACCTTCGTTCAGCGTGGACGCCGCCAAAGGATTTTTTTATTGTTTCGGTTGTCACACAGGTGGCAACGTCTTTAAATTTCTTTCGCTCATTGAAAACATCAGTTATTTCGAGGCGATCAAATTGCAGGCGGAACGTCTTGGAATTCCTCTGCCGACAAAAAAACTTTCGCCCGAAGAGGAACGCCGCCGTCGCGAAGAAAAAATTTTGCTCAAGTGTAACACTCTGGCGCAGGAATTTTATCACGAATGTTTAATCAAGACAGCTCGCGGCGAAGTCGGCAGGAAATATCTTGCAGGACGTGGAATTACGCCGGAGACAATCGAAACGTTTAAGTTGGGATTCGCGCCCGACGGTTGGGATGTTCTGCTTAAAAATTTGACGCGACAAGGATTTTCAGCGGAGCAACTCGAAAAAATTGGGCTCGTCAAGCGGCGTAGTGACAATTCGGGATTTTACGACAGATTTCGCTCCCGCGTGATGATTCCGATAAATGATATTTTCGGGCACACGGTCGGATTCGGCGGACGAATTCTTGTTGCCGACGAAAATTCGCCCAAATATCTCAACAGCCCCGAAACCGTGCTGTTCAACAAGCGCAACTTGCTGTTCGGGCTTGACAAGGCACATCTGTCGATAAGTTCTGCGGGATTCGCAATCGTCGTTGAAGGTTACATGGATGCAATTTCGCTTGTCTCGGCGGGGATTAAAAATGTTGTCGCGACACTCGGTACCGCTTTTACGCCCGAACACGTGAAATTGATTCTGCGTTATGCCCGAAAAATTATTTTCTGTTACGACAGCGACGAAGCCGGTCAGCGTGCCACAATGCGTGCATTACCGAT
>JAFUYE010000001.1 GCA_017470715.1 Selenomonadaceae bacterium | reverse complement strand
GACCTGTACAAAATTCTCAACTGCGAACTCGTCACCTGCGTTGAAATTCAAGTCGGCGGCAAATTCTTCGACGTGTGGTCGGACGATGAAGCTTTGCTCAAAGACAAACCCGTTCCCAATCTCTTCGTCGACGACGAATTGATTTTCTTCGGCTCCGTCGCTTTCGCAAAAACCGATGAGGACGGCGAAATGGTCGGGCTTGATTCCGATGAAATTCACCTGCTCTGGAACTTTTATCTCGCGCAGTTTCCCAAATTGCTCAACTTTCTCGCTTGTAAAAGGAGGGATTCTTAATGGGGCAATACTACATGCCCATTCTCGGCAACATTTACGGCGGGCAATGCAAAGTCTTCGACCGTTCCGTCAATCACGAATATACCATGGCGAAATTGCTTGAACATTCGTGGTGGCAAAATCCGTTCGTCAACGCTTTCTCCGAATTCCTGTACAACAACCCCGGTCGTGTCTGCTGGGTCGGCGATTACGCCACGGAACCCGATGATTTCAATCTCAATGTTCCCGTCACTATCACGCGCCCGAATTACAAAAAGGTCTGGGGCAAAAACGTCAATCCGCTTACCTGCGATCCTTCCGACTTCACGCTTGACGGCAAGTTTCTCGTCAATTTTGACGCTCGCCAATTCCTTGACCTCGACGAATATAAGGCGAATTCTGTCGGCTCTGACGGCTGGATTCTTCATCCATTGCCGCTACTCACTGCCATTGGCAACGACCGTGGCGGCGGTGAGTCCAACAAAAAAACCGCGACGTTAATCGCGGCAAAGTGATTTAACAATATTTTTGTCTTAAATTGCGATGAATTCGTTATCGTCGTCGGTAATTTCTTTGAAAAAATCGTTGCCCATAAGAATCTTTGTCGCTTCGTGGAGCAATTTGTCACGCAAGAAATCATCTTTTGAAGAAGAAGCAATATCTCTGAGCAACTGCGCCCGCTTAAATAATTTCGTCTCTTCGCTGTTCTCGACGTTGAACTTTTCACGTTCGACGGCGGCAAGTTCCGAAATCGCATGAGCGAGCGGATTGACGTTCGCCACGCTGTAACTGCCGGTTTTGCGAATCGACGGCAAGACTTCATGATAAACCCAACGTTGAAATTTCTTCGCTTCGGGTTTGCGGCTCGTGAAAATCAGTCGGTACAGCCCCGGCTCGTTGACGATGAGCATGGATTGTTCGCCCCCCTGGGTATGTATTAAATACAGACCCTTTTCGTCGTCGTCCAGCCGTCGTGTTTGAGTTTTGTCGATTTCGAGAATGCGGCACACGTCAGCCGCGACGAACCACGGTGCGCCGTCTTTCATGACGACACGGACTTTGCCGAATTCTTCATGCGCGAAGACTTGCGGCATCAAATTTTCTTCCATAAGCAATTTCTCCTTTCGGGAAGACAAAATTAAAACGTCTTGACACGCGGCACGTCCTTTGCTAGAATTAATAACGAAAAATCTGGGACGCGCCTCGCGTCTGTTATTGGGTTTTTATGGTGGTAATTTATCACAAGCGGGCGAGGCTGTCAACGGGCAATCTCGTTCGCGCACGCAGGTTTATTTTTTTTTGCAAAAATACAAGCTCGCTACGGCGGGCTTTTTAATTTTTAACAATCATCGACGATTATCGCCGTCACACCTATGAAGCCGACGTTCTCGACGACATTTCCGGCGATTTCATCAATCGCCTTGCTGACGACGCCATTGAGAACAAACGCGAACTTCGCGACCTGTTCCGCAAATCTCAAGGCTGGAACGAAAATCTTCAAGCCATCGTTATCAACGGTACCAAAACCCACAATCCCGATTACATCCTCGTTCACAATCTCGCCAACATTATTCTTGCTCCCGCCAGATTGGACGCTGACATGGCAACCCGTTTCCTCATCGACCGCGCCGTCGGATTCTTTGCTCGTCCTAACGACAAAAACACCGACGCTATCGAAGCAATTCAACAGCTCGCGCCCAATGCCTACGCTCCTCGCAAAAAGCGCAGCAGAGTTTTCAAGGCTCTTTGCGACACGTTGAACGTCACTGACAATTCTGCCGGCAGTCAATTCCAGCGGCTCTTCGCTCAGTTCGCCGACGAACTTTCCACCAGAAAAATCGACTTCAAGTTGTTCCTGTCGATTAATCCAGCGCACTTCCTCACCATGTCGAATCCGAAGGAAGACAAGCGCGGCGAAACTTTAATCAGCTGCCACTCGCTCAACGATTCCGATTGCCCATACAACTGCGGCTGTTCCGGCTACGCTCGCGACAAATACAGCTTTATCGTCTTCACGGCGGCTGACCCCGACCAACCCGAAACTCTCAACAACCGCAAGACTACGCGGCAAATCTTCGTTTACAAGCCGAACAACGGATTTTTGCTCCAAAGTCGCCTTTACAAAACCGGCGGCGGCACTCGCGGTTCTCAAGCCGAATCAAAACTTTACCGCGACCTCGTTCAGCGCGAATTGTCCGAACTTGAAGACGCCCCCAATCTCTGGCTCACCGAAAAATATTGTGGCAACAAACGCGACATTTACATTCCCTGCGGCAAAGGTTTCGGCGGCTATCCCGACTGGCCTCATTCCGACTTCGACGCTAAAATCTCCATTCGCGAAGACCATCTCCACGATTTCAAAATCTTTGATGTCGGCACTTACGGCTTGTGCATTTGCTGTGGCGACGAAATTTCCAGCGGGTTGTACTGCGATTCTTGCAATCCTGACGAAAATGAGTACTGCCAAGACTGCGACGAGTATTATTCCGAAACGTGGGAAGTCATCAACCGCCACGGCGAACGCATTCAAGTTTGCGAGCACTGCCGCGACAATCATTATCGTTTTTGCGAACATTGCGAAGAGTATTACCCCCGCGACCAAGTTATCGAAACGGGCGACGGCTCTTTCGCTTGTTCCCGTTGTCTCGAAAACAACTTCATGCTTTGCGACGTTTGCGAAGAATATTTTCCCGCTGACGAAGTTGTCGAGGCGACAGACTCTAACGGCGATATGGCTTACGTCTGCCGGCATTGCCGCGAAGAGTATTACGAAACCTGCTCTGAGTGTGGCGAAGTCGTTCACGCCAAATTGATGAAGGACGGACTTTGCCCAGACTGCCGCGAAGATGAGGAGGAGGTTTCCGCATGAACAGCTTAAAAGATTTTCTCCGATCAACTCAAAAGCAACTTTTCAAACGTCTCGCAAAAAAGTTCAAGGGAAAAGCGATTTTCAGCAAAGGCAACTTCATCCTCGTTCGCGGTACCGCTCCCGTCATGTTGGTCGCGCACCTCGACACCGTTCACACCGAGCCCGTCAAACAAATCTGTGCGTCTGAAAATGGAAATATCTTGATGTCGCCGCAGGGCATTGGCGGAGACGATCGTTGCGGCGTTTCCGCTCTCGTCAAAATCTACCATGCCGCGCAGGTTAAGCCGTGGCTTTTGTTCACCTGTGACGAGGAAATTGGCGGACTTGGGGCGCAATATTTCTGTCAACTTCATTCTCAAGGGTTTCTGCCGAAAGAGTTGGACGCCTTGAAATTCCTCATTGAAATCGACCGCAAAGGCTCTAACGACGCCGTGTTTTACGACTGCGACAATCCCGACTTCGAGTACTACATCACCGGCAAAGGCTTTCAGACTGCCCTCGGTTCGTTTTCGGATATTTCGCTTCTTGCGTCGGAGCTTGGGGTTGCGGCTGTGAATCTGTCAAGCGGCTATTACAACGCTCACACTCTTCACGAATACATCAACGTCAAAGAGCTCAATAACACGATTCGCCAAGTCGGCGAAATCATCTCGGAAGTTTCCGACTTGCCGCGTTTCGAGTATGTCGAGGCAACACCTTTGCTTCCGGAACCGCCGAAAATCGTTCGGCACAACACGTTGCCGCATTCTGTCCCTGTTGATTTCCGCGACATCTACACCGTCTTACTCGACTTCTTCTCATCCGCCGAACTGGAATCTTTCCGCAAAGAATTCGGGGATAAAGTATTGTGGCAACTGTACGAAGAGGAAATCGCGCCGTTTTACCGTTCTTGATTCTTAAGTAAGATAAATTGGAGGCTTTTGAGTGGTACTCAAGAGCCTCTTTTTTTTGATTTTCAACGGTTTAGAGCGGCACGAATTATTGCATTGCCCTGTTTTGTTCACTGCATTTTTGTGATTTTCAAAAAATTCTGCGCCGCCTGTCTTTTCTTTTTTTTTCTTTTCTTTTCGCGTCCGCTTCGCCGAGTAGTGGTATCGACATCCGTAACTTGTCGCGGTGACGAACTCGTTGGAGCTCAGCTTGTCGCTTGAATTGCTCTTCGCTTTTCTTAGCTTTTTGGCGTAAACGCAGGTGAGCGCCGGCAGCGGCGGTGTTGCGTAGCAACAAGCTGAGCCGTAAGCGTTAGCGTCGGCGAAGCGTCCGCCGCGCCTATATTATCTATTAGATTTACGTATCTATAGGATTTTGGCTGTGTCAAACTCGCTTAGTGCAGGCTTGCTTTGTGGCACCTTGTGAAAAAACAAACGCAGGCGAATTGCCAGAGCACCGTCGGCGAATTGCCAGAGCCCGTCGGCGAATTGCCAGAGCACCGTCGGCGAATTGCCAGAGCACTTTTTTCTGAATAATCATTTATTTATAAACGATATGAATAAGCCGAAAGCTGAGAAGTTTGTTTCTCGAACTTTCGGCTTAAACGCGATTCAGGTATTTTCGTTTTATCGAGTGAAGGAAATGCCTCGTGATGCGGCACCTTTTTTTTCGACTGTGAACGATTTTATGAGCTTTTCGTTTTGAAGATGTTCGACGAATTTGAGGATAACATTGCGGGCATCGCTTTTTTTATCGCGGCTTACGTCGGCGAAGGTGATGATCTTGCGCATGTTCTTGTGAAGTTTAATTTCTGCGACACGGCGAATGACGTATTTTTTGAGCATGATGTTCATGAAGCTGTTGCGAACGTTCGGCGAGTCAAGAAGAGCCGGCGAGTACGACAGGATTTGTTTTCGCTGTTTGGCAATTTCCATAAGCGGCGAAATACGATCAAAGAAAACGATAGTCGCGTCATTACCGTTGATGAGAATTTCGTCGAAGTGTGCGGGCAGAATTGATGAACACTTTTTTGAACCAGATTTTGCGTAGTCGAACGCGGAATTGACTTGAGCGTCGTCGATTTCGATAACGGTGCCGATAAGCTTTTTGAGGCTCAGAAGAATGTCCTCGCGAATTTCAGGCGGAACTTTTCTCTTGCCGCCTTCGGTCGTCTTACCGGTCATTGCGCGGTAAATGATGCCGAGAGAAATGCAGCTGTCGCCTTTGTCGAAGTAAGACAGACAGGCACTGAAGACGGCGTAGTCGAATTCGTTGAGCGGGTCGGTGTTGTCGCAAGCGTCTTCGTTGATGATGTGGTAGACGGTAACGATGTCGCCGTAACCCTTCACATTTGCAACTTGACAAAACTGATATTCTTGTTTATTATGGCGTGACTTAAATTGAATAGTGAAATACATAGGTGATTCGATAACGGAAGCCTGTAAACCCGACGAAAGTCGACGTTTGCAGGCTTTTTGGCGTTTTTGGGAGGCTTTGCGTAATGTTTAAGTTCAAAAAATGGGCGAAAGTTTTCTTGACCGCGGGACTGATTTTTTCTGCAAGCGTAATTTCAGGTTGCGGCGGTTCTGATTCGGCGACAACTTCCGACGGCAAAAAAGAGTTTCTGAACGTCTCATATGACCCGACTCGCGAACTTTATGCCGCGTACAACGAAAAATTTCACGAACATTGGACAAAGGAACTCGGCAAATCCGACGTGACTTTGACGCAATCGCACGGCGGCAGCGGCAAACAGGCTCGCGCAGTCATCGAGGGGCTTGAAGCTGACGTTGTCACTCTCGCGCTGGCTTACGACGTGATTGAAATTAAAAATGCCGGATTGATTCAAGACGGTTGGCAAAATGAATTCCCCGACAATTCTTCGCCGTATACCTCGACGATTGTTTTTCTCGTTCGCAAAGGCAATCCGAAAAATATTCGCGATTGGGACGACCTGATTCGCGACGACGTTGACATCATCACGCCGAATCCGAAAACTTCCGGCGGTGCGCAGTGGAATTATCTTGCCGCTTGGGAATTTGCCAAACGAAAATTCAACGGCGACGAAAGTCAAATCCGTGACTTCATGAAAAAACTTTTCGGCAATGTCGTCGTTTTGGACAGCGGTGCTCGCGGCGCAACGACCAGTTTTGTTCAACGCGGTCAAGGCGACGTGTTAATCGCTTGGGAAAATGAAGCGTTGCTCTCGAAAAAAGGCGCGCCCGACGATTACGAAATTGTTACGCCGAGTTTGAGCATTCTGGCGGAACCGTCCGTTGCCGTCGTCGATAAGATTGTCGACAAAAAGGGCACCCGCGAACTTGCCGAAGAATACATTCGCTACTTGTATTCGCCTGCGGGTCAGGAAATTGCCGCACAAAATTTTTATCGCCCGCGTGACAAAGAAATTTTGGCGAAGTATGCCGACACGTTCAAGCCGTTGACTTTGTTCACGATTGACGAAGCTTTCGGCGGTTGGGTCAAGGCGCACGAACATTTCACCGACGGCGGCTCCTTCGACCGGATTTATCAAAAGTGAGTGATTGAAATGTTTGGCAAAAGCGACGTTATCCCCGGTCGACGGTTGACGCTCGGCATCACATTGACTTTCGTGAGTTTGTTTCTGTTCATACCGTTGGCGTCGTTCGTGCTGTTCGCAAGCGGCATGGGACTTGAAAAATTTTTCGCGGCGGTGACGGATTGGCGAAACGTTCATGCTTACGGCGTCAGCTTTTTCTGCGCATTGGCGGCGGGACTGATAAATTCGCTGTTCGGCTTGATAATCGCGTGGGTTCTCGTTCGTTATGACTTTCGCGGGAAAAAAATCATGGACGCGCTGATTGATTTACCGTTCGCGTTACCGACGGCCGTGGCCGGCATTGCGTTGACGACTCTTTACGCTCAGAACGGCTTACTCGGAAAATTTTTCTACAGCGTCGGAATCGAGTCGGCATTTTCGCCTATGGGAATTACAATCGCGCTGATTTTCGTCGGGATACCGTTCGTTGCGCGAAGTGTTCAGCCCGTCTTAAAAGAACTCGACCCGCAACTTGAGGAAGCGGCAAATTTATTCGGCGCGGGAAATTGGACAATCTTCAGCAAAATAATTTTTCCCGAACTGTTACCGCCGCTGTTGACGGGTTTCGCATTGGCATTCGCTCGCGGCATTGGTGAATACGGCTCGGTCGTCTTTATCGCGGGCAACATGCCTTACGAAACCGAAATCGCACCGCTGATGATAATGACGAAACTTGAGCAGTTCGACTATCAAAGCGCGGCGGCAATCGCAATCGTGATGATGATTTTGTCGTTGTCAATTTTACTCGGCATTCACGGTTGGCAATCGCGGCAGTTGAAACGGATTGGAGGTGTCGTCGGTGCGTGAACCGATTTGGCTTAAACGAACGCTGATATTTTTGGCGGCAAGTTTTCTTTTCGTCATGCTGATAATGCCGCTTTTGTTGGTCGCGAAAGAAGCTTTGTCGAAGGGCGTCGATTTTTATTTCAAAGCGTTGACGGACGAATTCGCGTTGAAGGCATTGTATTTGACGATTGAAGCGACAATTTCGGCGGTCGTGCTGAATACGATTTTCGGCTTGGCGTCGGCGTGGCTTTTGACTAAGTTCGACTTTCGCGGCAAAACTTTCCTCGGCTCGCTGATTGACTTGCCGTTTGCAATTTCGCCCGTCATTGCGGGATTGTTCTTCATAATGCTTTTTGGCAGGCTCAGCCCGCTTTATCCGTTGTTGCAGGAATACGACGTTGCAATCGTGTTTGCGGTGCCGGCAATAATTTTGGCGACGGTGTTCGTGACATTTCCTTTTATCACTCGCGAACTTGTGCCCGTCATGGAAAATCAAGGTCGTTCGGAAGAAGAAGCCGCCGCGACGATGGGGGCAAACGGTTGGACGATTTTTCGCCGCGTGACTTTGCCGAACATCAAATGGGCTTTGGGTTACGGAATAATTCTTTGTTCAGCGCGGGCGTTGGGCGAATTCGGAGCCGTCAGCGTCGTCAGCGGTCACATTCGCGGCAAAACGAACACTCTGCCCCTGCACATTGAAATTTTGTACAACGAATACAACTTCACGGCGGCATTTGCGGTTGCGTCGGTGCTGGTCTTTTTGGCGATAATCGTCTTGATTCTTCGCAATCTGGTTGAGCGTGCAAATAAAAATCCCGTCGAGGAAGAAATTCCGACAGACGACAAAAATTCTTCGGAGCTGAAAGCGGGTGTTGCTCATGGTTGAAGTCGAAGTCCGCAACGTCTCAAAAAATTTCGGGAACTTCAAGGCGTCGGACAACGTCAGCTTTTCGGTTGAGCGCGGAAAATTAATCGGTTTGCTGGGTCCTTCGGGTTCGGGCAAAACTACAATTCTGCGAATGATTGCGGGGCTTGAGACTCCCGACAGCGGAGAAATTTTTATCGGCGGACGAAAAGTCAACAACCTGCCGCCCGGCAAGCGCGGTATCGGTTTTCTGTTTCAAAGTTACGCGCTGTTCAAGCACATGACCGTTTTTGACAATATCGCGTTCGGATTGACCGTTCAGAAAAAATCCGTCGCCGAAATAAAAAGTCGCGTCGAAGAATTGGCAGATTTAATCGGGCTGAAAAATTTCACGCACCGTTATCCGTTGCAGTTGAGCGGCGGACAACGTCAACGCGTCGCCTTCGCCAGAGCACTTGCGCCGAATCCCGAATTGCTTTTGCTTGATGAACCGTTCGCCGCGATTGACGCCAAAGTTCGTCAGGAACTGCGCGGTTGGTTGAAAAAAACAATTCACAAGCTCGGCATCACGGCAATTTTCGTGACGCACGATCAAGATGAAGCCGTCGAAGTTGCCGACGAAATAATCATCACAAATCGCGGACGCGTCGAACAGGCGGGCATTCCCGTCGAAATTTATCAGTCGCCGAAAACGCCTTTTGTCGCGAAATTTATCGGTGAGAGCGTGCAAGTTCCCGACTGTTCGATTTTCAAAGGCTTTGACGAATACGAGAGTTTCGCGGGAATTTTGCGTCCCGAATTTTTGGAAATTGCCGCGACGATTGACGAAATGCCGCAACCGATGCCCGTCACGACCGAACGTGGAATTGTTCGCGGGACATTTTTTCGCGGCAGCGTGATTCAAATCGACATTGAAGTCAAAGGACAGTTGCTTAAAGGTTTTCGCGGGCTGGAACAGACGACACTTCATGAAGGCGACGAGGCTTTTGTTTTCATTCACAAAATTTACGGCTTTGACGGCGACAAAACGACGGTCATCGAAAATGCCGCCAAACGCGGAGAGTCGGTGGTTATATGACGGAAAATTTTTTTGCGGACGTGCTGATAATCGGCGGCGGGACTGCGGGACTTTTCGCGGCGATTAAAATCAGCGAACTCAATCCTGCAACAAAAATTATCGTCGTCGAGAAAGCTGACATTCGGCGAAGCGGTTGCCTTGCGTCGGGTGTCAACGCCCTCAACGCTTATGTCGGCAAAAATCACACGCCCGAAGATTATGCCGATTATGCCTTCAACGACGCGCACGGAATTGCCGACAAAAATTTGTTGCTGACGATGGCGCGACGATTGAATTCCGTCACTCAACAAATTGAACGGCTCGGCTTGACGATTGAAAAGGACGCGCAAGGCAATTACGTTGAACGCGGTTGGCGCAATGTCAAAATCAACGGCGAAAACCTCAAACCGATTCTTGCCAACGCCGTCAAAAAATTTCCGAACGTTACGATTCTCAACCATGTCAATATTGCCGATTTTCTGCTTGACGGAGATAAAGTTGTCGGGGCTTACGGTTTCAACACGCGGAAGAAAATTTTTTACAACTTCACGGCGAAAGTTACGCTGATTGCAACGGGTGGAGCAAGCGGAATTTATTTGCCGAATCATTCGGGCGGTTCGCGACATCAAATGTGGTATCCGCCTTTCAACACGGGCGCGGGTTATGCAATGGGAATTCGTGCCGGAGCCGAAATGACGACTTTTGAAATGCGATTCGTCGCTCTTCGTTGCAAAGACACGATTGCGCCGACGGGCACCCTTGCTCAAGGTGTCGGAGCGGCTCAAATCAATTCACGCGGCGAACTTTATCAGCAAAACTACGGCAACACGACAAGCGAACGAGTTTTTGCGGTCACGGCTGAAAATTTTGCGGGACGTGCCCCGTGTTATCTGCAAACTGTCGGCATTTCCGACGCGCAGGAAAAATTTTTGCTTGACGCTTATCTGAACATGTCGCCCGCTCAAACTTTGAAATGGATTGAAACGAATCAGCTGCCGAAAAATTTCAACGTCGAAGTTGCCGGCACGGAGCCTTACATTGTCGGCGGACACACGGCGGCAGGTTATCGGGTCAACGCCAATCGTCAAACCACTTTGAAAAATCTTTTTGCGGCGGGTGACGTTGCAGGCGGTTGTCCTCAAAAATACGTCACGGGAGCTTTTGCCGAAGCAGAAATTGTTGCCGAGAAAATTTCCGAAACGCTCAACGAAATAAAAATGCCCGCGCTCAAAACTTTCAACGCGGACGAGTTTGAAAGATTTTTTGCCAACGATTCACCTTTCACCGTCGACGAATTGGAAATTTCGATGCAAACGACAATGGACGAATACGCGGGCGGTTTGACGCAGAATTATCGTTTCAACGGTCGGCAACTCGATTTGGCTGTCGCGAACATCACGCGCATTGAAAAAATTTCCGAAAATCTTCGCGCCGAAAACATGTATGACTTGCTCAAGATTTTTGAACTGCGGGAACGATTGACCGTAGCAAAAGTTTTGATTGAACATTTGAAAGCACGACAGGAAACGCGTTGGGCGGGTTTTGCTCAAAATCTTGACTTCCCGAACCGCAACGAAAAATTTAACTGCTTTGTAAATTCGGTGACGACGGGCGGCGTGACCAAAATTATTTTTCGGGAGCTGAGCTGATGATTTCCATTGACGAAAAAATTTGCGTCGGTTGCGGACAATGCGTCGACATCTGTCCCGGCAACCTGCTTGAACTGAAAAATTCCGTCGCTCGAATTCGTGACGTGCGTGACTGTTGGGGCTGTTGCGCCTGCGTAAAAATTTGTCCAAAGAACGCGATTGCTTATCAACTTTCGGCGGACTTGGGCGGCACGGGCGCGAAACTTTTTGCTCACGATTCGCCGACAAAATTGACTTGGCAGATTCTCAAAACCGACGGCGAAAAAACTTTTCTCGAAGTCGACAAGCATCAAGCAAATAAATTTTGATGGAGGCAAATTTTATGGACAGACTCGACGAACTTGAAGCCGAGAGCATTTACATTTTGCGCGAAGCTTATTGCAAACTCGGCAAGTTGGGAATGCTCTGGTCAATCGGCAAAGATTCGACGGTCTTGCTGTGGTTGGCGCAGAAAGCGTTTTTCGGACACGTGCCGTTTCCGTTCATACACGTCGACACGCTGAGAAAAATTCCCGCGATGATTGAGTATCGTGACCGCGTTGCAAAAGAACTCGGCTTGAAATTAATCGTTCACACGAATTGGGACGCCGTGAATTCCGGAGCAAGTCCCGCGCTCGGTCGGCTTGAATGCTGTCGACTGCTCAAGACCGAAGGTTTAAAACAGGTCGTCAAAAAATACGGCTTTGACGGGCTGATTGTCGGTGTTCGCCGCGACGAAGAAGGCTCACGCTCAAAGGAACGAGTTTTCAGCGAACGCAACGCGGAAGATGCTTGGGATTACACGAACCAGCCGCCCGAACTTTGGAACCAGTTCAAAACGGATTTTCCGAAAGGTCATCACATTCGCGTTCACCCGTTGTTGTCGTGGACGGAGCTTGACATTTGGGAATATATCCGCCGCGAACAAATTCCGATTATCGATTTGTACTTCGCCAAAGCCGGCAAGCGTTATCGCAGTTTGGGCTGTGCGTGTTGCACCGGCAAGATTGATTCGGACGCCGACACTTTGGACAAAATCATTGACGAGTTGAAGTCGACGAATATCGGCGAACGTGCCGGACGCGCTCAAGACAATGAAGATTCTTACGCATTGCAAAAACTTCGCCGCGAAGGTTACATGTGAGGTGAAATTATGAGCGAGTTAAAAATAGTGTTCGTCGGGCATGTAGATCACGGCAAAAGCACGATAATCGGGCGGTTACTTTTTGACACGAAGTCATTGCCTCAAGGTGTGGTCGACAAAGTTCAGCGCATTGCCGACGAGACCGGTAAAAATTTCGAGTTCGCCTATCTGCTTGACGCCTTTGCCGAAGAACGCCAACAGGGAATTACAATCGACACGACGCAACTGAAATTTTCGACGGCAACGCGGGACTATCTGATAATCGACGCGCCCGGTCACAAAGAATTTCTGAAAAACATGATCAGCGGTGCGGCAAATGCGAACGCGGCTTTTCTCGTCATTGACGCGGCGGCGGGTGTTCGTGAGCAATCGCGGCGACATGCTTACCTGCTGAGTTTGTTGGGTATCAAAAAAATTTTCGTCCTCGTCAATAAGATGGATTTGGTCGGCTATTCGGAGCAACGTTTTCGCGAAGTTGCCGAAGACATCAAAAACTTTTTGGCGACGATAAACGTCACACCGCAAGAAATTATTCCGATAAGCGGCTTTGTCGGCGACAACGTTACCGCACGTTCAAAAAATTTTTCGTGGTACGCGGGCGACACGTTGATTGATACTCTCGATAAAATTTCGGGCATTGACGAAAATGTTGACGCGGCGTTGAGGTTACCGATTCAAGACGTTTACAAATTCGACGAGCGACGGATTATTGTCGGGCGAATTGAAAGCGGCAGATTGAATGTCGGCGACAAGGTGCAAATTTTTCCCGACGGTCGCGAAACGGTTGTTACCGCCTTTGCTCATTGGCAGGCACGCGACAAAAAAATTTCTGCCAAAGCGGGCGAAAGTGTCGGCATTATTGTTGCGGACGAATTCTTCAACAAGCGCGGCGAAATTATCACGCTTGCGAACGACACGCCGCTTAAAGTTTCAAGTAAATTGCGGGCGTCTGTTTTCTGGCTCGGAAAAAATTTCTTGACGGTCGGCAAAACTTACAAGCTCAAGTTGGCGACGGCTGAAGTTGAAGCGACAGTCGAAAAAATTATCCGCACGGTCGACGCCGCAACTCTCGAACGGCGGGAAAATTCTTCCGCGCTCAAATTGAACGATGTCGGCGAAATCGTTTTCAAGCTCAAAGACAAACTTGCCTTCGACGAATTCGGATTTTTTCAAGCGACGGGGCGATTCGTCCTTGTTGACGGCTTTGACGTTGCGGGCGGCGGAATTGTCCTGAGCGCGGAAAATTCGCAATCGAACGGCACGACTTTTGTCGACGGAAATTTGACGTTGCACGCGGAACTTTTCGACGAATTTTATTACGACGTGGAGCAACGCAAGATAACTCAAGTTGCCGAAAGCAAGAATGAAAATTATCGTGTCGGCGACACAATTCAGACAACGGGTTTCAGCTACGAATATCCCACCGACTTCGACATAATTTTTTTGAACGCGGGCGGCTTCGTCAAAATTCGCGGCACGAAAATTATTTCAATCGGTCGGCTTGAGAATTACGCCTTTGAAAAAGTTCCGCTTGTCAACAGTCGCGGTTTCGGCATCAAAG
Organism: Selenomonadaceae bacterium; assembly: GCA_017470715.1. Classification (GTDB taxonomy): domain Bacteria; phylum Bacillota; class Negativicutes; order Selenomonadales; family Selenomonadaceae; genus Quinella. The sequence goes on along the minus strand of JAFUYE010000001.1, from coordinate 9,175 downwards.
TCAACAACGCTGAAAGTTTTGACTCTTTCTTGAGAGAATTTGCCGCCATCGAAAATTCCCGTGCCCTTGCGAACTTCTCGAACAAATATTTTTTCCTGAATCAGTTCCGAGAGCTGAAATTTTATTTTGACTACGTGATTTGAGGCGGTGACCGTGAAAAAAATCAAAGCCGTTTCACCGGTCTCGACGGCGAAAGCTTTTAAAAGCAATTAGGAATTAGGAATGAGGAATTAGGAATGAAAAAAATCTACAGTCAATTTCAAGAGCTTATCGGCAACACGCCGCTTTATCGTCTTCAAAATTTTGAACGCATCAACAATTTGTCCGCGAAAATTATTGCAAAGCTGGAATATTTCAACCCTGCCGGTTCCGTCAAAGACCGAATTGCTTGGGCGATGATTGAACGCGCCGAACTCGACGGCAAACTCAAGCCCGATTCCGTCATAATCGAACCGACAAGCGGCAATACGGGCGTCGGATTGGCAGCTGTCGCGGCGGCTCGCGGTTACAAAATTATCATCACCATGCCCGAAACAATGAGCCTTGAACGCAGAAAAATTCTTCAGGCTTACGGCGCACAACTTGTTTTGACGGCCGGATCTGCGGGCATGAAAGGTGCCATTGCCAAAGCGCATGAACTTTCGACACAGATTGAAAACAGTTTCATGCCGGGGCAATTCACCAATCCCGCGAACCCCGAATGCCATAAACGCACGACTGCCCGCGAAATTTGGGACGCTCTCGACGGCAAACTTGACTTTTTTGTTGCCGGTGTCGGTACCGGCGGAACTTTGTCGGGAGTCGGCGAATTCCTCAAAGAAAAAAATCCCGCGATTAAAATCGTTGCGGTTGAGCCCGATTCGTCGCCCGTCCTCAGCGAAGGCAAAGCAGGTCCGCATAAAATTCAAGGTATCGGCGCGGGTTTTGTGCCCGACACGCTCAACACGCAGATTTACGACGAAATTATTCGCGTGACGAATGACGAAGCTTATGACACGGCGAAAAAAATTGCCCGCATTGAAGGTTTGCTCGTCGGAATTTCTTCGGGCGCGGCTGCTTTTGCGGCCAAAAAAATCGCCGAGAGAAATCCCGACAAAGTTATCGTCGTTCTTTTGCCCGATACCGGCGAACGTTATCTTTCGACTTTAAATTTTGAATGAGGCGATTGAATCATGATTGTAAAAGTCAACGGCGAAAATTTCAGCGCGGAAAAATCTTTAAACATTGACGAACTGTTGGCGGCGGTCAAAGCAGATCAGCCCGAATATGTCACGGTTCAGCTTAACGGCGAATTTGTCGAACGTGCCGACTTCCCGAAAACTTTTCTGAAAGACGGCGACGAAATTGAATTTCTGTACTTCATGGGAGGCGGTCAACTTGTCGCAACTGACAAATGAGCAACTCGAACGTTACAGCCGCCACATAATTCTTGAGCAAGTCGGCGGCAAAGGGCAGAAAAAAATTTTGTCGGCGAAAGTTCTGATAATCGGCACGGGCGGGCTCGGTGCTCCTGCGGCAATGTATTTGGCGGCGGCGGGTGTCGGTCATATCGGTTTGGTTGATTTTGACACGGTTGACTTGTCGAATCTTCAGCGACAGATAATTCACTTGACGAACGACGTTGGCAAGGCAAAAACTCAATCGGGACGCGAAACGATTAACGCAATGAATCCCGACGTTCAAGTTCATGCTTACGACGAACAAGTTACTGCGGCGAACATTCGCGACATTATCGGCGATTTGGATTACGACTTCATAATCGACGGCACGGACAATTTTCCCGCGAAATTTTTAATCAACGACGCCTGTGTTTTGATGCGCAAACCTTTTTCGCACGCAGGCATTATTCGTTTTCAAGGGCAGACGATGACTTACGTTCCCGACAAAAGCCCGTGTTACCGCTGTGTTTTCCCGAAAATGCCGCCGAAAGATGCCGTGCCGACTTGTCGTCAAGCCGGAGTTCTCGGAGTAATGGGCGGAGTTATCGGCACGATTCAAGCGACCGAAGCTTTGAAATTTGTTTTGGGTATCGGCGAACTTTTGACGGGTTATCTGCTGACTTATGACGCGCTGACGATGACTTTTCGCAAAATAAAAATTCCGCGCAACAGACGTTGCAACATTTGCGGCGAACAACCGACAATTACCGAGCTTTTCGACTACGAGCAACCGACTTGCAGTTTCGGGAGGTGAGCACGTGATAATTTTTAGTCGCGAACAATTTTCCGAACTTGTCGAACATGCCCGAAATTCTTTGCCGAACGAAGACTGCGGACTTTTGGGCGGCACGGTCAACGATGAAGTCAAACGCGTCGAAAAAATTTATTTCCTGACGAACGTCGACGCAAGCCCCGAACATTTTTCGCTTGACGCAAAAGAACAATTCGCCGCCGTCAAAGATATGCGCGCTCACGGTTGGCAACTGCTTGGGAATTTTCATTCGCACCCGTCAAGCCCGGCGCGTCCGTCCGACGAAGACAAACGCTTGGTTTTCGACACGAATTTGAGTTATCTGATTTTGTCTCTGGAGCAGGAGCCGACGTTGAAAAGTTTTCGTTTCGACCGCGAAAAAAATTTTGCCGAAGAAGAAATTCGCACGGTATGAAAATTTCTGGAGAGATTTAACATGAGCACGAACTACAAGGAACTCAAAAAAGGCGGCTTCATGCGCCAACGTCAACCGAATTATTTTTCCATGCGGCTGAAAAGTGTCGGCGGTCATTTCACGGCGGAGCAACTCGACACGATTCAAAATGTCGCCAAAAAATTCGGCAAAGGCTATATTCATTTGACTTCGCGTCAGGGAATTGAAATTCCGTTCATTCATCTCAACGACGTTGATGCCGTCAAAAAATTTTTGTCCGAAGGCGGCGTTCAAGTCGGAGTGTGCGGGGCGCGTGTCCGAACGATTACCGCTTGTCAAGGCAACGCGATCTGTCCTTCGGGCTTGATTGACACGGTTCATCTTGCCAAAGAATTCGACAAACGTTACGGCGGGCGCGAGTTGCCGCACAAGTTCAAGTTCGGATTTACCGGTTGCCGAAACAACTGCCTCAAAGCCGAAGAAAACGATATGGGCGTCAAAGGCGGTGTCAAACCTGCTTGGAAGTCTGAAACTTGTACGTTCTGCGGTTTGTGTCAAGCCGTCTGTCCGCAAAAAACTATCACGGTCGACAAAATTTCGCGTTCCGTCACGTTCGACGAAAACAACTGCCTTTACTGCGGCAAATGCATTAAAAGTTGTCCGTCGGACGCGTGGCAAGGCGAGAGCGGCTTTATAATTTCGTTCGGCGGACTTTACGGCAACCGAATCGCAGTCGGAGAAAATTTTCTGCCGATTGTCTTCGACGAAGAAAAACTTTACTCGATTGTTGACGCGACGTTGAAATTTTTTGCGGACAATGCCAAGTCGGGCGAACGGTTCAGAAACATGCTTGACCGCGTCGGTTGGGAAAAATTCAGCGACGTAATAACGGAGGTTGCGAAATGAAATCTGATGCGTTTCTTGACATTACGGACGTTGTCTGCCCGATAACTTTCGTCAAAACCAAAGTCGCACTTGAAGATTTGGACGACGGGCAAATTTTGGAACTGCGTTTAAATGACGGCGAACCCGTTCAAAATGTGCCGCGAAGTCTCAAAGACGAAGGACATAAAGTTTTGACGCTTGAAGACAACGGCGACGGGACATTTACTCTTTGGATTGAAAAGGCCGGCTTGTCATGAATTTTGCCACAGAACTTTTGCACGGCGGACTTTTGCCCGACAAAGCGACCGGAGCAACGACGTTGCCGATTTATCAGACAGCCGCTTACAATCAAGATTCCGCCGAAGATTTGGAAAAAATTTTTGCTCTTCGCAAGCCGGGCTTTGTCTACAGTCGAATTTCAAATCCGACAACCGCAACTTTCGAGCGTAGAATTTCTGACCTTGAACGCGGCGCGGGAGCGGTTGCCTTTTCGTCGGGCATGGCGGCAATTTCTGCGGCGATTATGAATGTCGTTGAAGTCGGTGACGAAATTGTTTCGAGCGGCTCACTTTTCGGCGGAACGAGTTCATTTTTGAGCGAACTGGAAAATTTCGGCATTAAAATTCGTTACGTCACGAATAACCGCGTCGAAAATTTTGCCGACCTTGTGACGAACAAGACGAAATTGTTTTACGTCGAAACGATTGGCAATCCGAAACTTGACGTTGCCGACATTGCCACGCTTGCCGAACTTGCTCACGAAAATAATCTGCCGCTCTTTGTTGACAGCACGGTCACGACGCCTTATCTTGTGCGACCGCTTGAATTGGGCGCAGATGTCGTGATTCATTCGATCTCGAAAATGATTAACGGCGGCGGGAATTCAATCGGCGGCATTGTCGTCGTCGGGAAAAATTTTCGCTGGGATATGGAAAAATTCCCGAAACTTGCCGACTTTGATTCGTTCGGCACGCTGAAATATTTGGCGCGTCTTCGTGCAAAAATGTTGACTAACTTCGGCGGTTGCCCGTCACCGTTCAATATTTTTTTGACGAATGTCGGACTGGACACACTTGCGTTGAGAATGGAGCGAGCCTGTCAAAATGCCTTAAAGCTTGCAACGTTCTGCGCGGAAAATAAAAAAGTCGAGGTCAACTACCCCGGCTTGAAAAATAATTTTTATCATGCGCTTGCAGAAAAACAATTCGGAAATCATTTCGGCACGATACTTACTTTGAAATTCGGCACGAAAGAAAAGGCGTTCGGATTTTTGAATTCGTTGAGGTTCGCGTTGAAAGCGTCAAATATCGGCGATGCCCGCACATTGGCTATTCATCCCGCCTCAACGATTTATCTTCACTCAAGCGAAACGGAAAAATTGAACGCCGGTGTCACCGATGATTTGGTTCGCGTGAGTGTCGGCATTGAAGACATTTCCGACTTGCTTGACGATTTTTCAAAAACAGACAGTACCCTGTTGAAATAATTTATGAAAAAGGGCGACCGTAAGGTTGTCTTTTTTTTATCAATCAAACAATTTTGCACAGAAAAAAAAACTTGACAATCTCATATATTAATATATAGTAAATATTGGAGGAGTATGTCTAATACTAGACCTCTTCCAAGAATAGGCGAGTTTATAAAAATCGTCAAGCCTTTGATCTATTTATAAAGAGAAGAGAAGAGAAAGAAAGAGAACCAACTTCTTCCCAAAAATTTAACAAGCAAAATGTAGTATCAAGATTCCATTTTCCGTTCTTTTTTACGAATCGACACTCTTGCTGTCGCTGTGTAATGCGGTATTGGGAACCGATTACGACAATCCCGACAAGTTGGAAATAAACACGCTGGAAGGAATTTTCTTCGACAGCCGCAAGAACGACATTTCCTGTTCAACCGACAATCAATTTTTGGTACTCGTCGAACATCAATCTTCCGTCAACAACAACATGCCGTTTCGGTTTCTTGCATACGTCGCCGAATTGCTCAACAAATTCGTCACGGACAAGCGCAAACTGTACAAAGAACAGCTGATACGATTTCCCGCGCCGAAATTTTTCGTGCTTTACAACGGGAACATTTTTAACGAGGGCTTCCGGCTATCAGTTTTACAACACCAGCAAATTTACTTTTGACAAGCTGCTTGCCGACCCCGAAAACATCGAAGCCAATTTCCGCGACTACTTGGCGGGATTTTCCGGCAACGTGCAGGACGTGCTCGCCAAATTCGACTTTGATACCGTCATCAAGCGCATGGTGGAGAGCAACACTCTGTATCTGACGATTAAGGAATTCAACAGCCCGAAAGGTTACCTCGGTGCCGACAAGATTAGTGCCGTCGACTGCGGCTATATCTTTGAAGATTTGGTGCGCCGTTTCAGCGAAAGTTTCGGCGAAGAAGCCAGCGACCATTTCACCAGCCGCGATATTGTCTACCTCATGACCGACTTGTTGCTTTCCGACGCCGATTTGACTCAATCGGGAAGTGTCACCGTTTACGATATGACGATGGGCACGAGCCAAATGCTTTCCTGCATGGAAGAACGAATACACGAGCTTAACGACGAAATCGAAGTTCTTTGTTTCGGGCAGGAATTCAACCCGTCAACTTTCGCGATAGCCAAAGCCGACATGATGATTCGCGGCGGCGAATTACCGCCTCAAATAGATTTACAACCCAAAACAGCTTCGGATGAAGATGTACAAGAACTGCTTGATAAATATTTTCCCTAAGGTAAAGGGTTTCTCGCAAAAGAGGCGAATTAGCCCAAAAATATTTGAAATCACTGGAGGACGCGATATAGAACGACCCGTATAAAACGCGAAAAGCTCCACGGTGTTTCCTAGGCACCGCAGAGCCAACTGGTGAAATGCCGTGAAACATTTCCCAGAGAGTCCGAATTTCGGTGATTCCGCTCACTGAAATCGTTGAAACTTAATCGTTTTGTCCGAACATTGAGGAGCCAACTGTGCCCCTCGAAGTCTTTTCGTATTTACGGAATCAGTATAAGCGAAAACGAAAAATCTTGCAAGACTTTCTGCGGCAATTACAGACGGCATTCACTTGCGTGAGTGTCGTTTTTTTCGTTGCTCCGGAAATTTTAACGAGGTGAAGGTTGTGAATCAAAATTTTGAACTGCCGCACGACATTGACGCTGAAAAGGAACTGTTGTCAGCCTTGCTTGTCAGAAATGGTGAAATTGTTCCTGCAGTGACAGCAATCGTGTCCGCCGAGGATTTTTATCGTCCCGAACATCAAATCATCTTCGGAGTCATGGTGGAGCTGTATGCGCAGGACATTCCGCCGAATATTCTTTCCGTTTTTGACGAACTGAAGAAAACGAAAGCCCCGGTCGAATTTTCTTACTTGCGTTCAATAGCGGTGATGTCGGTGACGAACGCATACGCGGTGGCGCACGCCAAAATCGTCAAGGAAAAGTCGAAGCTACGCCGTTTAATGGAGACTTCCGAAAATGTTTTTCAATCGGCGCAAGAAGGGAGTAAATCGACCGCCGAAATAATTGCGAGCTATCAGCGCACGTTGGAAGAGATAAATCGCGCCTGCTCCCCTACAAAAGATACAGCGTTTGTCGATTACTTTGCCGCCGCTTTCGATTCGGACATAGCAGAAATGAAAACTTACGCCGAGAGAAAAACGGGCTTCGAGAATATCGACGCGGTTCAATTCTTCACGCCGGGACTGTACGTCATAGGAGCGACGCCGGCAGCGGGAAAAACGACTTTCTGTTGGCAACTGCTGGAACAACTTGCCCGCAATGGCGAGAGTTGCATTTATTGTTCCTACGAAATGAGCCGCTTGGAATTGTTCAGCAAATCGCTTGCCCGCGAACTGTTCAAACGGAACGAGAACACGTGCTTAACGGCGGCGCAAATACGACGCGGCGGCTGGTCGGTAGAACTCGATTACGTTCGTGAAGATTTTTTGAATTCAGAAATAGATTTGCGAGTCCTTGAACTGCAAGACGAGACGATTGACGACCTGCTCAATCTCCTGCGCCCGCTGTGCCAGGACAAGGCGAAAGCTCCCGTGGTTTGTCTGGACTACTTGCAGATCATGCCGACGGGACGCGAATCAACGAAACTGGGCATTGACGAGACAGTTCGCAAGCTCAAGAAATTTCAGCGCGACACAAACACGACGTTTATCGTGATAAGCAGTTTCAATCGGACGAATTACGCGCAGTCCGTTTCGTTTGAAAGCTTCAAGGAGTCGGGGAACATCGAGTACACGGCTGACGTTGTCTGGGCTCTTCAGCTCAATGTGATGAACGAAATCAAAGGCGGCGAACTCGTCTCGGAAACACGACGGAAAATCGACGAAGCGAAGAAACGTCAGCCGCGTCAAATCCATCTGAAATGCCTGAAGAATCGCCAAGGCACGAACTACGATTGCTTTTTCGAGTATTATTCGGCGCACGATTATTTCGAGCCCTGCAAGTCCTTTGACGAAGAAAATCTTTTGTCGCAGCCCGAACGCAATAAAGACTGCAAATAAAAAAATTGTCGGTTGCCCTTCATCTCCAATGCGAATATAATTCGCTTAACCAAAGCAAAAGACGAAGCAAGCCGACCGGTGGCATTACGCCTCCGAAAATTTTTATATCTCGAAAGGAGTATATCAAATGAAAACGCGTAACACAATCACTTTGAAAGAAATTCTCCATTCCGGTCAAAACCCTGCCGACACGCTCAGAAAACTCAATGCGCAAATCTACCCGTCAAAAGTCCGCGTCGAACTCAACGACAAACTGATGAAATTCGTCTTCAGTCTCACGGAAGGCGGCACCAAAAGATTGCTCGGCGGCGAAGTCTTCAGCGTTGTCGAAAAAGAAAACTTCAAAAATTATGGCGACATCCTCACCGCCTACAAAATCCTTAACGCCGCAGGCTACAGCATTCAACGCCCGTTGACCGAATTCGATCGCGACGTTCTTTCCGTCTGCATTTCTGAGCAAGAGGAAGGCAACCGGTACACCACACCGTCGATTATTTATCGCGGACTCACCGGCAAAGTCAATCGCGGTTCCGACGCAAAGCCCGGCAAAGACCAGCTCGCCGCAATAATCGACAGCATCAAAATCCTCATGAGTCGAAGAATTCATTTTGACGCCTCTGACTTGTGCAGGCAACTGAATTACAACGACAGCAAACCAATCAAGGTAAACGATTCAATTTTGCCCGCGTGGTTTGTCGAATCAACCACAATCAACGGCAACAACGCCACAGTCATTTTTTTTGAGCGCGAATGCCCGCTGTTGAAACTTGCCAAAGCGAAGAAGCAAATTATCACTTACCCGACGCAACTGCTTGACGTGCCGGGACAACAAAACACCTTTATGAACATCTCGCTCAAAAATTATGCGCTTCGTCGCGTTTTGGAAATCATCGCGCACAACATGACGGCGACTCTCACCTTCGGCGACATATTCGAGAAGTGCCGCATCGAAGACGCAAAACGTGACAAAAAACTCGACGCTCGAAACAATCTCATCAAATTTTTCGAGCACCTCAAAACCGAATCAGTCATCCAAGATTTTACTGTCGTCAAAAAAAGAAACGCATTTTATTCAATCAAATTCACTTACGTCAAAGAATGATTCAAGGGACGTAACGATAAACGTCACAAAAAAACAAGCGCCGTTCCATAAATAAATTAATACCCCCGGGGGGGGGGGGGGGGGGGGG
>JAFUYE010000063.1 GCA_017470715.1 Selenomonadaceae bacterium | reverse complement strand
GAAGGGAGAAGTTTTTCCCTTTCCTCTTTCCCCTTTCCCCTTCTCCCTTTCTTAAGGAGGAAGAATTTACTTGGCAGGCAGAAGAAAAAAACAAGAACCGAATTTGATTGACGCGCTTGAAGATTTGTGCGTCGAAAAAAATATTTCGCCCGATGTCCTCATCAAAGCGGTCGAAGATGCACTCAAAGCCGCGTACAAGAAAAATTTCAATCAGGACGAGGACAGCTTTGAAGTCGAACTCGACAGCGACAACGGAACTTTTCATGTCTACGTTTTGAAAATTCCCGTTGACACCGTCGAAGACCCCGAAACAGAAATTTCCATAGTGGACGTTGAGAAAAACAATTACCGAATCGACGAAGAGGACGGCTTGGCTCGCATTGAGGTCACGCCAAAAAATTTCGGGCGAATCGCCGCACAGACAGCCAAACAAATCGTCGTGCAGAAATTGCGCGAAGCCGAACGCGGCGTCATTTACGACGAATTCAGTAACCGCGACAACGATTTAATCAAAGGCAGAGTTTTGCGCGTCGAGGACGGCAATTTGATTGTCGAAGTCGGCAAAACCGAAGCGATTTTGGTGCCGAGCGAACAAGTTGCGGGCGAAGATTTTCAACCCGGCGACTCGTTGCGCGCTTACATTGCCGAAGTAAAAAAAGGCGGCAAAGGTCCGCAAGTTTATTTGTCGCGAACACATCCCGCGTTTTTGCGTCGACTTGTCGAAATGCAAGTGCCCGAAATTCAAGAAGGTATTATCGAAATTCGCGGTTTGGCACGTGAGGCGGGTGCTCGTTCAAAACTTGCCGTCATTTCCAAAGATGCAAACGTCGACGCTGTCGGCTCGTGTGTCGGTCAACGCGGCGTGCGAATTCAACCCGTGCTTGAAGAACTCGGCGAGGAAAAACTTGACATTGTCGAATGGAGCGCGAAACCCGGTGTCTACGTTGCCAACGCGCTCAGCCCGTCGAAAATTATCAGCGTCGCAATCAGTGACGACGATAAAAGTTGCCGCGTGGTTGTCCCCGACAATCAGTTGAGTTTGGCAATCGGCAAGGAAGGTCAAAACGCTCGACTTGCCGCGAAACTCACCGGTTGGAAAATCGACATCAAAAGTTTCAAACAGGCTCAAGATGCGCCGTTGCCGGCAGACATGCACGAAGTCGACATTTCCGACGCAATGGCAGTCGTCAAACCGCGTCAGAAAAAAGGTAAGCGGTGATTGTTATGTCACGCGGCAAAAGTTTCAAAGGTACGGCGACCAAACGAATCGAAATGCGTCGTTGCGTTGCTTGTCGGCAAGTTCGTCACAAATCGGAACTGTTGCGCGTCGTGAAAACTGCGGCGGGCGAAATTTCAATCGACAACGCGAAAAAAATTTTCGGACGCGGTGCTTACGTCTGCAAGTCGGCAACCTGCGCGGCGAACTTGAAAAAACGTCACGGCTTGGACAAAATTTTTAAAACCAAACTGCCGAGCGAACTTTACGAAAAAATTTGCGCGGCAATCGACAATGCTTGAAAAATTAGGGCTGAAAAGACTAGTCCCTAGTCCCCGGTCCCTAAGAAATATTCTTCGTAAAGGAGAACATTCGCATGTAATCAAAAATTTACCAACGGGGGTGGATCTATGTCAAAACCGATCAAGTACAGAATTTTTGACATGGCGAAAGAATTCAATCAAGATGCACAAGTCATAATCGACTTTCTGAACAAACGCAAAATCAAAGTCAAGAATCGTTACAGCGGCGTTGAATCCGACGCTTATGAATTGGTCAAGGCGCAATTCGGCAGACGCAAACCCGTCGAAGAGCCCAAGCCCGAAGTCAAAGCCGAGCCGAAATCCGAAGTCAAACCTCAGCAACAGGCGAAAATTCAAAAGCCGAAAGTTGACGCAAAACCGCAATCGGGTAAGCCGCAACAATCGAAACCGCAGCAACAGCCGGCAAAAGTTCAGCAACAACCCAAAGCTCAACAGCAACAGGCAAAACCTCAGCAACAACCGAAAGTTGAACAATCGCCGAAAAATCAACCGCAACAGACGAAACCGCAACAACAACCAAAAGTTCAGCCGCAACAATCCAAAGCTCAGCAACAACCGAAAAATCAGCCGCAACAATCGAAGGCTCAGCAACAATCGAAAAATCAGCCGCAACAGGCAAAACCGCAACAACAACCGAAAGTTGAGCAACCGCCGAAAACTCAATCGCAACAGACGAAACCGCAACAACCGCAACAACGCGAAAATCGCGGCAAACAAGAACGTCCGCAGGAAAATCGTACCGAACAGCGCAGAGATCGTTCGCAGGAAAATCGCGGCGACAATCGCAACCGTGACAATCGCGGCAAACAACAGCAGGAAAATCGTTCCGCGCAGACAACGCAGGATACTCGTACGGAACGCGGAGACCGTGACAGTCGCAAAAATCGCGGCGAACGTCAACGCGAAGACGGCGGCGGTAAAAACAATCGCAACCGCAACCGCACGAATCCCGCAAACGCAAAGGAAGCTGCCAAAACTCAGGCGGCACAATCCGGCGAAAAACGTCCACCGCGTCCCGCACGCAAAAAAAATCGTCCGGCACCCGCGCCCGTTCACAAAGCCGAAATCGCTCGCCCGACACACATCAAAGTTGGCGAAAGCATTGCGGTTAAAGATTTGGCAAGCAAGATGAGTTGCACGGCGACGGAAGTTATCAAAAAACTTTTGTTCATGGGCTACGGCGCGACGATTAATCAGGAAATTGACTTCGACATTGCCGCACTTGTCGCCGCAGAATTCGGAGTTACCGCCGAAGAACTTCCGCCCGAAGTCGATCCGACGCTTATTCCCGAAATTGAAGACGATCCCGCGACGTTGAAAATTCGTCCGCCCGTCGTCACGGTCATGGGTCACGTCGACCACGGCAAAACTTCACTGCTCGACGTTATCAGAAAATCTTCCGTCACTTCAACCGAAGCCGGCGGAATCACTCAGCATATCGGCGCGTATCAAGTCATTTGCAACGACAGAAAAATTGTCTTCCTCGACACGCCCGGTCACGAAGCTTTTACGGCAATGCGTGCACGCGGCGCGCAGGTTACCGACATTGCAATTCTTGTCGTCGCGGCTGATGATGGCGTCATGCCGCAGACGATTGAGGCGATTAACCACGCGAAGGCGGCGAACGTCCCGATTATCGTTGCGATAAACAAAATCGACAAACCCGGTGCAAATCCGTCACGCGTCAAACAAGCTCTGCTTGAATACGGTTTGGTTGCGCCCGAATACGGCGGCAAGACAAACATGGTTGAAGTTTCCGCCAAGAAAAATATCGGCATCAATGATTTGCTCGAAGAAATTTTGTTTGAAGCGGACGTTCAGGAATTCAAAGCCAATCCCAACCGTGAAGCTCGCGGCGTCATAATCGAAGCTCAGCTCGACAAAGGTCGCGGTCCCGTCGCTACGGTTTTGGTTCAAAACGGCACGTTGCGTATCGGCGATTCGATTGTTGCGGGCACGACTTACGGCAAAGTTCGCGCAATGATGAACGAACGCGGCGATAATCTCAAAAAAGCAGGTCCCAGCGTTCCGGTCGAAGTTTTGGGCTTGAACGACGTTCCCGCGGCGGGCGACATTCTTGCCGCGCTTGACGAAAAACTTACCAAGTCAATCGCCGAACACAGAATTGAACAACGTCGCAACGCGCTGATTAAATCCAAAAAAGTTTCGCTCGACGATTTGTTTAACCAGATTCAAGCGGGCGAAATTAAAGATTTGAATATCGTCATCAAAGCTGACGTTCAAGGTTCCGTTGAGGCTCTGTCCAGTGCGCTGTTGTCGCTGAACAAAAACGACGAAGTTCGCGTTAATGTCGTTCACTCCGGCGTTGGTGCGGTCACGGAAAATGATGTTATGCTTGCCTCGTCGTCGAACGCGCTGATTATCGGATTTAACGTTCGTCCCGATACCAACGCTCAAAAATCCGCCGTCACAGAAAATATCGACATAAGAACTTACCGCGTGATTTACGACGCGATTCACGACGTTGAAGACGCCATGAGCGGTATGCTCGCGCCCAAATACAAAGAAGTCATTCAAGGACGCGTTGAAATTCGTAAGGTCATGAAGTTCAGCAAAGCTTTGGTTGCCGGCTCATACGTGCTTGAAGGAAAAATTTTCAACAACAGCAAGATTCGTATCCTGCGCGACAACATTGAAGTTTTCGACGGTGAAATTGATTCGTTGCGCCGTTTCAAAGATGAAGTCAAAGAAGTTGCGGCGGGCTACGAATGCGGCATTTCGATTGTCGATTATCGCGACTTCCGCGAAGGCGACATTATTGAAGCGTACAAGATGGAAGAAATTGAGACTTCCATTGAGGATGTCAACCGCGCAGATTGAAAGTAAAAAATCTTTTTCGGAAGTTTGTAACGGTTGTTCGGTTGCGGCGCGTTGACTTCGATTCGGCGGATTCGTAACTTTTGAGTTCGTGAAGAACAATTTGGTCAGCCGCCTCGTTGCCGAAACTTTATCATTACGAATTACGAATTGATTTTTGGGTTCCTACGATTTGATTTCGGGAAGTGAAAAATTGTGATTACATTTTTAATCGGCTTGGTGATTTTGATTGTCGGCGCGGCAATTTACGGCTCGTTTTGTGAACGCGTCATGAAACCGAACGCCTCGGCGAAAACACCCGCGATTTCCATGCGTGACGGCGTGGACTTCGTGCCCATGAACAAATGGAAATGTTGCCTGATTGAACTTTTGAACATTGCGGGAACGGGTCCCGTGCTCGGTCCGATTCAAGGCATCTTGTTCGGTCCGATAGCGTTTTTGACGATTCCGATCGGTTGCGTCATCGGCGGCGCGGTTCACGATTACATGAGCGGCATGATTTCCCTGCGCAACAATGGCGAACAAATGCCGTCGTTAATCAAAAGATTTCTCGGCAACGGAACTTATGTCGTCTACAATGTTTTCGTCTGCTTTTTGATGCTGTTAGTCGGTACGGTTTTTATTTACACGCCGGGCGATTTGTTTGTCGCGCAGATTATCGGCGGGGACGCCTCGACGCTCAACCCGACGGTCGTCATGGTTTACGGCGCGATTTTCGTTTATTACCTCGTTGCCACGCTGTTTCCTATTGATAAAATTATCGGGCGCGTGTATCCGATTTTCGGCGCGATACTTTTGCTCAGTGCCGTTGGCATTTTCTTCGGACTGTTCGTCAACGGCTATCCGCTGACTGAAGTTTGGGAAACGGGCGTTGCGAACGTTCATCCTTTCGGCGAACATTTTATACCGATATTTTTCATTACGGTTGCTTGCGGAATAACTTCGGGCTTTCACTCCACGCAGGCGACAATGATTGCGCGAACCGTCACGAACGAAAATCACGGGCGACTTGTTTATTACAACACGATGATTGCCGAAGGTTTTATCGCGATGAGCTGGGCGGGCGCGGCAATGGGAGCCGTAAATGCAGGCATTGCCACGAATGAAAATCTTTTCAAACAGGCTGCGGTCGTCGTCGGCATTGTTGCTCAAAGTATGCTCGGAAATGTCGGCGGCATGGTTGCAGTTTTAGGCGTCATTGTTTTGGCGATAACGTCGGGCGATACGGCATTGCGGTCGTTGCGTTTGATGCTCGGTGACGCGCTTCACATTGACCAGCGGAAAAAAATTAACGCTTTCACGCTGGCATTTATGTTGTTCGTGATTGTCGGGCTTGTGCTTTACTACGCCAAAACCGACAAAAGCGGCTTTGCATTGCTGTGGCGATATTTTTCCTGGGCGAACGAAACGATTGCAGTTTTCGCCTTCGCGATGATTTCGGTTTACATGATTCAAAACAAGATGCCGCATTTCATTGCGCTCCTGCCGGGAACTTTTTACATGTACATTGTCGCAACGTACATTTTGCACGCGCCGATTGGTTTCGGTCTCGAATGGATTGCAAGTTACGGACTTGCGGGCGTCGCGGCGATTCTTTACGCAGTGGCAGTCACGAAATTTGGTAAGTCAATGACTTCGTCGCAAAATTTGCGGTGATGGTTGCGGCGCGGCGCGAAGTAAAATTTTACGGGGCGTTCCGACAACTCGTGACTTATCGTGATTTAGTTTCTTGACGGGGTTGAAAAATTCGGGCTCGGCAAGTAACTTGTGCGGACAAAATTTTTTCCGCCGGTGGTGGTAACTTATCTGTTGCACTTGGATTGTACATTCGCGTCTCTAAAGAAAAGTTGCAAAAGAAAAGCCCCCTCGCAGGGGCGGATACCGCAGTTAGGAGTTAGGAATTAGGAATTAATTTCGCGTTATCATTCCTAACTCCTAATTCCTAATTCCTAATTAATTTTTGCGGGCGAGGCGCAAATGCTTGCCAGCGCGCATTTGCCCCTGTCGGTCTCAAATTTCGGCGGGCAACCAAGATTTTCTACGCACGGTATAAAATTTCAACACGCCGCGAATTTTTTCGGAAGAAATTTCGGCAATGTCTTCATCGGAAAATTTGTTCGCCGCAATGAAATTTTCTGCCGCAATACGTTCGTCGTCGTCAAGCGCAAAAAATTTTTCGTGCCAATCGGCGGTGAGCGTGTCTTCGTATTTCAAGCGGTAAATTATAAAAGTTTCGGGCATCCATAGAAGTTCGCGGAACTCGTCGAAAGTTTTGCCGAACGCTTTCTCGAAAAAATTTCTGCCGCGCCCGACTTTGCCTTTCGTCGCGTTGATTATCGCTTGAATCGCACGGATAAATTTTCGGTTCCAATACCGCCCGATATATTCGCGGGTACGGAAATATTTCGGATCGTCAATCGGACAATATTTCATCGGGAACGAATAAATCGCCACGTCCAATTCTTCGCACAAGTCAATATTAATTTTCAGCCGCGTGTAAAAATCTTCGGGCGTGTCGTTGAAATTGTACAGAATATAATTCGACAGGTCGCGCACGCCGTACTTTGCCGCCAAACGAATCGCCCGTTCGTAAATTTCGCGCTGTTCAATGTGGTCGAACGCAATTCGCATGGGACGAATATTCAACTCGGCAAGACGCGACATTTTGTGTTCGTCAAGCAACCGCGCATCCAAACCCTGATTGAAGTCGACGTAACGGGCAAGTTTGTTGCGACGGAAATATTTTTCAAACAGCGGGCGAACGAATTCATCCAGCTCAAAAATTTTTTCTTTGGTCGCGGACGGCACGCATAACAGAAAATTTTCTTCGCGCTTCAAGTAAAATTCACCCGCCAAATTTTCGGGCAACTTTTTTTCCAAGGCGTCATACAACGAAATAATTTTCCGCAGACAAGCGCGTTCGTTGAAACCTGCGCGAAGATTTTTCAGCGTGATTGAATATTCGTCGGGCGGCAGATAATTCGCGCCTTTGCCGAAACCGCACGCAATAATTTCGTCAATGACTTCGTCGAATTTGTTTGACGCCAAAACGTTGTTGTCCATGAGCAAAAGATTTCTTTTCGCGCCGAAAAGTTCATCCGTGTGCTTGAGTTGCTCAAAAATTTTCACGTGATCTTTATATTGAGGCTCAAGTTTGCTCACTGCGCAGAACGAACATTTGCGGATACAACCCCGCGTCGTGTAAGTCAAGTAAGCGTCGGCGGCGGGATATTTGTAGTCGATTTCGTCGAGAATCGAATAATCGGGCGGCAACGTGTCGATAATCGTGTCGTCGTTCTTGCCGAGGTCGTCGGGCTTGTCCAAAAGTCCGATATGCGGTTTAATGCCGGTCTCCTGCTCAAAAAATTTCGGAACGAGAGTTGCCGCCACTCCGCCGACAAAAATTTTTCCGCCGCGTGACAGAAATTTT
The DNA here is from genome assembly GCA_017470715.1 of Selenomonadaceae bacterium. GTDB lineage: Bacteria > Bacillota > Negativicutes > Selenomonadales > Selenomonadaceae > Quinella. Next base: position 613 of record JAFUYE010000063.1, on the reverse strand, counting down.
TTCGCGTGATTGATTGTGTCGACAGTTTCATCAAAGTAAAACGTGAACAGCGAATTGACGCAGATAATGTCGAAGGTCGGAAATTCTTTGCACTTGAAACGGGCGTGCATATCCGCCAGAAATTCTTCGTAAAAAAAATTCCCGCGCAGATTCGGCACGTTATCCAGCAAAGATTTTTTCCCCGTGCGAATGTAGTCGATTAAAAATTTTTCATGTCGCCCGAAAAGTTTTGCCGGCTCCGATTTATCTTCGGGCGGACGAAACAACAACGGCACGTCGTCACAATCCGTCGCGAAAAATTTTTCAAGCAACAGTTGCGCGCCGAAAATTTTCAAGTCGCCTTTGAAAAATCGCACGTCGTCCCCGCACACGCACCGAAAATATGTCGCCAGCTTCATCAAGTTTGACGGAATGTATTTGTTTTTGTAATTGGGTTCGATTAACAGGACGCGGCGACTCATTTGGCAAGCACCGCTTCAATCTTGTTGAGGAGTTTGTCGCCCGCCAACTTCGGGTTGTCGATAATAATGCTTTCAATCGCGTGATAAAGCCTGCGTAAATCTTTGCGCCAAGTTGACGGCGGAAAATGCTTCGGGGGGGGGGGGGGGGGGGG
>JAFUYE010000062.1 GCA_017470715.1 Selenomonadaceae bacterium | reverse complement strand
TGAGCAGTTAAATCAGAGACCGCGAAAATGTTTGGGTTACAAATCACCGTGGGAAGTGTGGTTTTCTACCCCGTTGCACTTCGTTTGACAATTCAAGTGTCCAAAGAAAAGTAACCAAAAGAAAAGACCCCTCGCGGGGCGGCTACCCGTTCGCAAAACAAATATTATCGCTACGGTTAAGTCATCGTGCCCGCGATATTTGCGTCACGCAAATGCCGCGGGCGGGAGCCGTCGTCCGTGACGGCTCCAAAGTTACCGTTGCAAATTAAATTAAGGATGTGATTTAATGCTTGAAGACAGAAAAGTTGAGCTGACGGCTCTGCGCGACAAATTAAACGAAATGGGGAATTCACTTTGACGTTGCCCGCAAAGAAGAAAAAATCGCCGAACTTGAATACAAGATGGGCGAGCCGACTTTTTGGGACGACCCCGAATCAGCGCAGAAAATTACGCAGGAATTGAATGACGTTAAATCCGGTATCGAAACTTACAAAAATCTTTTGGCGAAATTTGACGACGCGCAGATTTTGCTTGAACTTGCGCTTGACGAAGAAGATTTGTCGCAGGAAGCTGAAATTGCGGCGGAAATTTCTGCCATTGAACGCGGGCTTGAAAATTTGCGGCTTGAAGTTATGCTGAGCGAACCTTACGACGCGAACAATGCGATTTTGACTTTGCACGCGGGCGCGGGCGGCACCGAGGCTCAAGACTGGACACAGATGCTTTTGCGCATGTACACGCGTTGGGCTGAACGTCACGGCTTTGAAGTCGAGACGGTTGACTTGCTCCCCGGCGACGAAGCAGGCGTTAAATCCGCGACGGTTTTCGTCAAAGGTCACAACGCTTACGGCTATTTGAAATCCGAAAAAGGAATTCACAGGCTCGTTAGAATTTCGCCGTTCGATTCAAATGCGCGTCGCCATACTTCGTTCAGCGCGTGCGACATTATGCCGGAAATTGATGACGCGGTTGAAGTCGATATTAACATGGCGGACGTTCGTGTCGACACTTATCGGGCGTCGGGCGCGGGCGGTCAGCACATCAACAAAACTTCGTCGGCCGTTCGCATGACGCATATTCCCACGGGAATTGTCGTGCAATGTCAAAATGAACGTTCGCAAATTCAAAACCGTGAACGTTGCTTGAAAATGTTGCGGGCAAAACTTTTTGAACTCGAACTTGAGAAAAAAGAAGCCGAAATCGCCGGACTCGAAGGCGACCTGAAAAAAATCGAATGGGGCAGTCAAATTCGTTCGTATGTTTTTCAGCCGTACAAACTCGTCAAAGATTTGCGCACGGGCGAAGAAACCGGCAACGTTCAGGCTGTCATGGACGGCGAACTTGACCCGTTCATTCGTGCGTTTCTTGCCGCAAAAGCGAACTTAGGAACTAGGAACTAGGGACAAGGGACTAGGGACAAGGGACTAGGGACAAGTGTTTTGAACTTCTCCCTTACCCCTTCTCCCTTTTCCCTTACAGGAGTGCTTAGCGTATGAAAAAATTTTTAACCGTGATAGTCGTCCTGATTGTGGCGGCGGGCGCGTTCGCTCAATTCGCCGTGCCCAAAGCTTTGACGAACTATCTTAAAAACAAAGTCACCGAAGCGACACACGCGCAGGAAGTTTCACTGTCGCTCAACGCAATGCCGAGCGCGAAAATTTCCTTGGGCTACGTCGACAGTCTTCACTGCGAAGCGGCGGACGCGACGATTGGCGACCTCAACTTGAAACAGGCGGTGCTTGACGGTTCGCAAATTCATATCGACGTTAAAGAATTAATTTTCCCGACAGACGGAATCAGCCGCGAAGAACACACCAACAGAATTTTGACTTCGGCGGGCAGTTTGGAACTCAGCGGCGTCATTACGTCGGAAAGTCTGCGCGATTTTCTTGCGCGTAAAGTTGACGCCATAAAAAATCCGCAAGTCGGAATGTCGCCCGAAGGTATCGCCGCCTCCGGCAAAGTCAAAATCCTCGGCAGGGAAGCTGAAGTGCAAATCGGCGGACAAATTATCGCCCGCGACGGTGACTTGTATTTCCAAATTTTGCATCTCAATCTGGAGAATGCAATTTTGCGCCGAATCAATCTCGATAAATTTTTGGGCGACATCAATTTAACCGAAGCCGTCAAAATGCCGTTCGGTATGCAATTCCGCACGGTCGAAATGCGCGACGGCGAAGCTTTCGTCAAAGCGACGCGGTAACCGGCAATGAAAAAATTTTTTTACAACCGAACGTTGCTGATTATTATCGGCATCGGACTTTTTGCCTCGCTGATTATCGCGGGACAACGTTACGTCGTCGAAAGCAACAACATGCAAGTCGACATGGTGGTTGACTTTCGCGACATCGCCGAAATTGCCGCTCGCGAAGGACTTGAGCTTGACGACGTGTTGAAGCAAGTCAAAAACGCGGGAATAACTTCGCTGGCGATTTACGATTCGACACTTGAGCGGCTTAATCGCGACGGAAAAGTTTTCGCGCTTGACGGCAGTACAATTTTGTCGAATTACCAGAGCGGAACTTTATCGAACGATCTTTGGCGGCAGACGATTGAATTCGGTTACATTGAACCCAATCGCGTCTACGTTATCGGCGGCGAACTCGAAAGTTATTACGACACGAAAGAAGCACTGTTTCAGCGGCTCGGCTCGGAACGTGTGAAAGTTTTTTCTGTCGGCGGAATTGAAGTTATCGAAGTCAAAGGAACTTTCGGCGACTTGATGAAATTGCCGCTCGGTTTGTCACGCGTCGAAATGAATAAAACGCGTGCCGCAGGATTTATGATTCTTGCCCGCCCGATGAATTTTCAAAAGTGCACGGCGGAAAATGTCCAATTTGTCTTCGACCGGCTGAAAAATTATCCGATTTCCGAAATTGTCTTCGATGGTCCGGAAGTTCTTGGCGCGTCGAATTTTTTGGATTCGACGGTTGTGCAGTTCACGCAACGCAATTTGACTTTCGGCGTGATTGAGCACTTTACGCAACTGCAATTTTATCCGCAAACGGGACTTTATTACCTCGCTCAAAAAATTGGCGAAGATCACGTGGCGCGACTTTACGCGATTCCGAAAGACGAACAACCGAAACTTGCAATGAGCGCGGCAGTCAATCGCTGGTCGACGACGGACAGGGAACGCAATATCCGAATCAATTTGTTGCGTCCGTATGGCAAGCCGTTGCCCGAAATGACTTTGCTTGAAACGAATTTGAAATATTTCCGCGACGTGCATGACGTTTTGGAGCGCGACGGATTTACTTTCGGCAAGGCGGGCACGTTTGAAAATTATTATCCGAACGTAATTTTGCGCGTGCTTGTGATTGTCGGCGTCGTTGCGGCGGGAATTTTATATCTGTCGTTAATTTCGCGGCGGCTCAATCGCAACCCGAAATTTCAACTGCAACTTTTTGCGGTGCTGGCGATTTTGGCGGCGGTTCCGATTGTCATGGGCGTGGGCGGAAAAATTCGATTGCTCGCGGCATTTTTCAGCGCAAGTTTGTTCCCCGCGTTGGCGATAATTTGGCAACTGGATTTATTGCGCGTCGTGCAATACAAAATCCGAATTCAAAATCGTGTGACACGGCTGAAAGAAAATTTGTCGACGTTGCAAATCGTTTTGACTTCGGCATTTGCGTTGCTCGTAACGGGCTTGCTGAGTTTGACGGGAGCGGCTTACCTTTCGGGCGCGCTGTCGGACGTGTCATATTTCTTGGAGTTTGAAATTTTTCGCGGCATAAAGTTGACGTTTATTCTGCCGCTGATTTTGGTTGCGGTCGCGTTCCTGCAACGGTTCAACATTGTCGACGAAGTTCGCAAAAATGTTCCCGCCGTTCAGCAGATAAAAGAACTCCTCGACAAGTCAATCACCGTGAAAGTTTTTCTCGCGCTGATGGTTGTCATTGGAGCGTTCGTCGTTTTGATTGCGCGCAGCGGTCACACGTCGGGAATGCCGGTTTCGGGCGTCGAAATAAAAATCCGTGCATTGCTCGAACAAATTTTTTACGCACGACCGCGCTCGAAAGAAATTTTCTTCGGACATCCCGCGTTCATGTTGGCGTTTGCCGCGTTCCTGAAAAAGTTCCCGAAGATGATTTGTTTCGTGCTCGTAATGGCGGCGACAATCGGTCAAGGTTCAATGGTTGAAACTTTCGCGCACATGCGGACACCGATTTTTATGTCGTTCATGCGCGGGCTTGACGGACTGATTCCGGGCGCGATTATCGGTGCGGTGCTGATAATTTTCCTGCAAATATTTTTCGGACGAAAACGCGACGTGTAGGGCTCGTTGTTACTTCGATTCGGCTCAGTTTCAAAATTGAATTTGTAAATCAACTTTTCTTTGCCGACAAAGAAAACCTCACGCTCACCAGTTCGCGTTCGCCCTCGCGGGGGCGTTACCAGTTCGTTGTTCGGAGTAATCGGCTACGTCGTGTCGCTCGTGCCCGTGAATTTCATATCCGGCGAAGTGCGACCCAGGTTACCGTTGCCGGTGTTCGTCATTAAAAATTTTGCTGATAACCGGACTTGTTGTTATGACTACGAAAAAAATTTTGCTGATAATCGGCGTGTTGATGATTCTTACGGGCGTCGTCGGTATCGGAACTTTTTACGCGTACCAAAAAATTAAAACCGTGCACGTCAACACGATTCGTGCTGCGCGACAAGCTTTCGACAAACACGACGCGGCAGAGTTTCAAAAATTCGTCGACGTTGACGCGCTTATCGACATTGCCGCCAAAGAAATTTTGACCGCGCAGATTAACGCCACACTTGACCCGACGGCTTATTCAATGGACGAAGTCAATCGCCGTTACGAAACTCAAAAGGTCGATTTCGTTCAAAGCGCACGAGTTCTCGCGGACGAATTCATTTCGACGGGCAAGGTGACTTTTCCGCAAGAAATGACCGGCGCACAAAAATTTTTCAAAAAATCCGGCGTGAATTCCTGCGAAATTCGTGGCGTCACCAAACCGCGACTTGAAGGCAACGTGCAAACCGCGACGGTGACTTTTTACAACACGTACATGAAATTCAGTTTCGAGTTGGAACTTGAACTTACGCCCGCTGAAGAAAATCTGTGGCGTGTCACGAGCGCGAAAGGTTTTGACGGATATTACGCCGGCTATCAACGTTCGCTCAAACGCAAACTTGATTCTCTCAACGCGCCTATCGGTCGGCAGATGGACGAAATTTTTAACGTCAAAAGTTTTTCCGTCAAAAACGCGGGCGGCGACGAATACGGCTTTTCGCAAAACCTTGACATTGCGATTAAAGCGGACGTGCGCTCAAAAGAACGCCTGTCGAAAATCGTCGGCAACATTATCATCGGCAAGGACGAAAACCAAAGTTTTTCGCCGTTCACAATCGACATGTACCAAAAGCCGCAGGGACTTCAAACTTTCAACGTGACGAAAGTTTTAAATCCGTTTATCCGCGCTGATTCCAACGCAATGAAACACGGCTTGCGCAAAAGCGATATTCATATCGAAGTTACGGAAATAATTTTCGCGGACGGCTCCACGCTGAAACTTTTGGACGAACTGCCCGAATAATTTTCGCAACGAAAAAATCCCCGCCGGTTGTGACGGGGAAATTTTTTTGCGGAAATATTTTTCGTGCTGAAGTTACTGCGCGTCAGTCGAAGTTACGGAAATAATTTTCGCGGACGGCTCCACGCTGAAACTTTTGGACGAACTGCCCGAATAATTTTCGCAACGAAAAAATCCCCGCCGGTTGTGACGGGGAAATTTTTTTGCGGAAATATTTTTCGGCTGAACTTACTGCGCGTCAGTCGAAGTTACGGTCGAATTTGCGTTGCGTTTGGCGGTCAAATATTCGTCTATCGCAATGGCGACGGCTTTGGAATATTTTACGGCAAGGACAACATTTTTCGCGCCGGCAACAACGTCGCCCGAAGCGAAAACACCTTCGCGGGTCGTGCGACCGCTGTCGTCGACGACAATCAAGCCGTTCTTGTCGACAGTCAAATCGTGCGTCGTGTTGACGATTTTATCTTTCGGTCCTTGACTAATCGCGATAATCGTCGAGTCGGCGGGCATCAACACGGGCTCTTCTTCGCGGACAAGGTTGCCTTCTTCGTCGAAAATACGCGGAATGAAAATCGGACCTTTTTCGGTGAATTCGGTTATCGCCATGCCCTGTTGAAGTTCAATTCCGTCGACGGATGCATAATCAAGTTCGCGTTGGCTTGCGGCAATTCTTTGGCGACGAGCGTACAACGTGACGTGTCGACTGCCCTGACGGACGACGGTTCGCGCCACGTCGATAGCCGAGTTGCCCGCGCCGATAATCGCAACCGTGTCGCCCAAATCGTAAGCGTCGGGGTTTTGCAGATAGTCAATCGCGTAATGAACGTTGCCGAGCGATTCGCCTTTGACGTGCGGTCTGCGGGGACGCCAAACGCCCGTGCCGATAAAAATTGCGTCGTAGCCGTCGTTGAATAAATCATCCAAATGAAGTGCGCCGCCGATTGACGTGTTCGGGCGGAAGTGAATTCCCATTTCGCGCAGTTTCGTCTGATAACGGTCGAGGATAACTTTTGGCAAACGGAACGCGGGAATGCCGTAACGCATCATGCCGCCGACTTTGTCCATGCGTTCAAAAATCGTGATTCGATAACCGAGCGCGGCAAGTTTAATCGCAATCGTGATACCCGCAGGACCCGAACCGATTATCGCGACGCGTTGACCGTTGTCGGGTTGCCGTTCCAAACTGATCTTGTCGAAATAAAAATCCGAGATGTAATTTTCAATGCTTGGAATTTGAACTGCGGAACCGTCCTTGCGTTTACCCTGAATGCAGTTGCCTTCGCATTGATTTTCGTGGTCGCAAACCAGCGAACAGACGACACTGAGCGGATTGTTTTCAAAAAGCATACGACCGGCATCTTCGGTTTGACCGGCAAGAAACAGCCGAATCATTTCGGGAATGTTTGTTTGAATCGGACAGCCTTTGATTCGACACAGCGGCTTTTTGCATTGCAGACAGCGGCGCGCTTCATTGATGACGTGTGCAGCCATAAATTTTCCCTCCTAAAATAAATTGCTCGATAACATTTTAGACGAAAAAATTTTCCGCGTCAAAAGATTTTGCAACACACCGCCGCCGAACTTTTAGAGGCCGTCACGGATGACGGCCTCTGCCGACGCATTTGCGTGACGCAAATACCGTCGGCCAAATTGGTGACTCACACGCCGACTTATGTGATAACGCACTGCCTCGCCCGCCGCGTAGGCGCAGTTTTCTTTGCTACTTTCTTTGTCTGCACAAAGAAAGTAGATTTAACAACGCAAAATTGTCGAACAAACTTAATCGAAGTCAACTGAGCAAATTGTCTTCAAAGACGCCGCGCAGTTCCGAAAGATTTTGCGTGTTCAAATCCTTGTGAAGTTGCCAGCCCGCCGCGTTGATTTCCATCGTCTGTCGATTGTCCGCCGAATATTTTTGCCACGTCGGAACAAATTTGTTGCTCGGATTGCCCGTCGCCGCAAAATTCGCCCAGGACGTTTGAACTTGCTTGATTAACTTCTTTGACGGTTTCGGCTCAATGTTATTTGAAGAATTTCCGAAAACAAAAGGCAAGTCAATCGCGTGGCACGAGCCCAGTTTTTCATTGGGCGATTTTTGGCTGAACAGGTAAAAGAAAACGTCATTGAACGCTGATTGATATTCCGCCGTAAGTTCTTGACAGACGCGCCAATCGATTTGGTTTGCAAACTCAAAATACTTTTCGTTTTCGCTGAGCGAATTCAATTCGGGATGTGATTTTAACCAGTTTCGATAAACTTCGTCGGAGTTCGACAGCTTGTTTTCGTAAATGTTTGAAGTAAATCCGTCATGAATGGCAGGGAACCTGTCAAACATATTTTTCAGGTAGAGTGCCCAATAGCGGTATTCTTCGGCAGTCGTGCCGGTCAAAAGTTTGATGTCTCGCGCCGCGCCGTCTTTAAGTGCCTTGTAAGGATGTTTGGGCAAAAATTTTCCGTCGGCGGTTGGGAAATAATCCATCTCGGTTTCAAATAATCGCGTTGCCCCAAGTGCCGAATACGTTTTCACAATTTTTTCTGCGGGCGCGTCGAGAATATCTTGCATGGTTTTAAAACCGCCCGTCGCCATGAACATTTCGGCAAGTTCCGCGCTTTCGTCAAATGTGTGATAGTAGCCCAAAGTTCCCGATTGCGCTATCGCCTTGTGGAAATTTTTATTTGAGTCGGGAAGAATCATCTGGAACATTACGGAGCCGGAACCCGCGCTTTCGCCGAAAATCGTAATGTTTGACGGGTCGCCGCCGAAACTTAAAATATTTTCGCGAACCCATTCAATCGCTAAACGTTGATCTTTGAGTCCGAGATAGCCCGTGTCCTCGAAGTTCGGATCAACTGCCGCGAAGTTCATGAAGCCGAAAACATTAATCCGATAATTTATCGTGACGATGAGAACGTCTTGAGTCGCCGCAAAATTTTCGCCGTTGTAAATCGGGTCACGTGAACCGCCGCCGACAAAACCACCGCCGGGTATGAAAACCATCACGGGCAAATTATTTTTACGTGCGCTTGTCCAAATGTTGAGCGTCAAACAATCTTCGCTCTGCGGGAAAAGCGACGCCGATTCGTATTTGTCTTCTTCCTGCATTGGGGAGAAACCGAATTCCGTCGCGTCGAATTCTGAAGAACTTTCGTCCAACGGTTCCGGTGCACGCCAACGAAGTTTGCCGACGGGCGGTTTTGCATACGGAATGCCCAAACAAGTTTTAACGCCGCGTTTGCTCACAAAGCCGTTATAAGTTCCGTGCCGCGTCACCGCCGAACAAGTTTTCGGGGCGGCAAAAATTTCGTTGCAAAAAAAATCCGTCGCCATAAATGCCAACGTCGTCAACGCGGCGGATCTTATGAACGTCCTGCGCGAAAAATTTTTCTCAAACAAAGTCATCAATCCTTTCACGAAGCTGCGTTAAAGTTTAGCACAAAAGTTGCCGAAAATCAGCGTGCCCGAAAAAATTATCCAAAGCGTTTTCATTGACGCGACAAGCTAAAGCGTTTAATATATGCGCGTGAAAAATTTTTGCGGAGGTGAGCGACATTTGAGCGCGGCAGAAAATTTTCGTAACGTGCTCGCCGAAATCGAACAAGCCCGCACATTTCGACGCGTCGCGGTTGACGAAGAAATAATTTTAATCGCGGTGACGAAAAATCACGGCGTCGACGTAATGCGTGAAGCCATTGACGCGGGCGCAAAACACATCGGCGAAAATCGCGTGCAGGAGGCGGCTGAAAAATTTCCCGAACTCAATCGCTCCGTCACGCGACATTTAATCGGGCATTTGCAGACGAACAAAGCCAAAGCGGCAGTAAAACTTTTCGATGTGATTCAATCGGTCGACAGCGAACATCTTGCGGCGGCGATTGACAAAGCTGCCTTCAACGTCGACAAAGTTCAAGACATTTTAATTCAGGTGAACGCGGCACGGGAAGTTCAAAAATCCGGCGTTGCTCCCGAAAATTTGACTGCCTTGATAAAATTCGTCGACGGGCTGAAAAATCTGCGACTGCGCGGTTTAATGTTCATTGCGCCGAATTTCACCGACGTTGAAGAATGTCGCCCGTTGTTCCGAAAAATGCGCACGTTGTTTGACGAAATTAAATCCGGTCGGGAAAATTTTGATTTCCTGTCAATGGGCATGACGCACGATTATAAAATCGCCGTCGAAGAAGGTGCCAACGTCCTGCGAATCGGCACGGCAATTTTCGGCGAAAGAAATTATCCGCACCCCTAAAAAATTTTTCATGGAGGGAGTTTGATGGCATGAAAATTATCGACAAGATGAGCCGATCGCTGGGGCTGTCGGACGATCAAGACGAGGAGAAAAAACCTGAGATGACGACAACAGACGAATTGCAGAATCAGCAACCCGAAACAAATGACGCGCCGATTCAACCGCCGCCTGTCAATCCGACGGGACACAACGTTGTAGATTTCAATTCGGCGATTGCGGCGAGGGAAAATTTAATGACTAACAACAACAACATCAAACCGTTGACCAAATCGAAAATAACTACCGTCAAACCGAAAACTTTTGACGACGACGCGAAAGTTATCGCGGATTGCCTGCGCGAAGACGTGCCGGTTATCGTGAACTTCGAGGACACGCCGCCCGACCATGCGCGCAGAATTTTAGATTTTGCTTCGGGCATAACTTACGCTATCGGCGGGCTTGTTCAGCAAGTCAGCGAATACGTTTTCATTTGCACGCCCAAAACCGTAAGCGTCGTCGTCAACAAGGAAGAACACCGACACGAAAAAGATATTTCTTGGCTCACGGGCAAATTTTAAGGTGACGCAATGAACGACGCACGGGAAAAAATTCTTCGCTACTACAAAGGCACCGAAGGCGAATCAACTGCCGTCAAACTTGTCGATTTGGCAACGCAGGCGATTAAAAGTCGCAAATGCAAGCTCGGCGGTTTTCTGTCGCCCTTTGAACAGGAAATGGCGGGCACGATTGCCAATAGTCTCGGCGAATTGAAAGTTGACTTCGACGGCGGATTTCGCGGCGCGGAACGTCAACGCGTCGTCTTCAGCCATGAAGACTTTCAAGGCACGCCAAATTTTGAAATTGCAGTCATCAAAGCCGAATGGAACGGCGAATTTTCGCGTCTCGGTCATCGTGACGTTATGGGCTCCGTTTTAAGTTTGGGCGTTGAACGCGAACACGTCGGCGATATTATCGCGACGAAGGATTTCGCAAAAATTCTTGTCGACAAAAAGCTTGCCGATTATTTTACGTTGAACTTGACGCAAATCGGCTCAACGTCCGTGAAAACTTCCGTTGACGAACTTGAATCAATCGCGCCGAAAGAGGAACGCACCAAAGAAATTCGCGCAACAGTTGCATCACTCCGCGCAGATTCGATTGCGGCGGCGGGCTTCGGCATGTCACGTTCAAAAGCCGCTCAAGAGATTGACGCCGAAAAAATTCAACTCAACTGGCAAACCGTCAAAAATGCGTCGCAGTCCGTCAAAGAAGGCGACATTTTAAGTATGCGCGGACGCGGACGATTGGAAGTTGCCGAAATTCGCGGGCAGACGAAAAAAGGTCGAATCGGCGTCATGCTGAAAAGATTTTTTTAACCTTGCCGAAAATCCGGCCGTCACGGATGACGGCCGCCGCCCGCGTATTTCGCGTGATGCGAAATTTGCGGGCAACACCGAGCACGCGTAGCCGATTACTCCGAATTACGAAGCGGTATCCGCACCACGCGTAGTGGCGAATTTCTTTGCTACTTTCTTTCTTCGCTGAAAGAAAGTAGATTCTACAAACTCAAATCACGAATCAGACGAATCGAAGCAACACGCCAGTTTTTCAACAGACAAATGATTGAAGTTTGGAGGCGATTATTTTGCCTATGACGGACGACGAAAAATCCAAGTGCCAAAAAATAATTCACGGTCACGCAACGGCGGCTGCAGCAGGAAATTTAATCCCCGTGCCGGGCGTCGGGCTTGCGGCGGACACAGTCACAATGACGACAATGGCAATGGCTCTTGCGGCAGTCTTCGGCGGCTCGATACCCGAATCCGTCGCAAAAAATATGGCAGTCAACGCGATAGTCTCCGCAGTCAAAGGACAACCCGTCAAAACAATCGCCAAAGAACTTTCAAAATTAATTCCTGGCTTAGGTCAAATAGTTGCGCCATCGGTGAGCGTGGCAATGCTCGAATCGGCGGGCTGGTCTTTGGCTGAAGAACTTTCGGCGAAACGCGATTTAAAACGTCTTAACGACGGCAAAAATTAAATTCATTACGCATTACCCATTGCGAATTCGCATTGCTTTAAGGAGGCGATGTTTTTTGCTTACGCCAATGGAAATCCACAATCACCAATTCAAAAAAAGTTTTCGCGGTTACAACGAAAACGAAGTCGACGATTTTCTCGACAGGATAGTTGCCGACTTTGAAAAACTTCAGCGCGACAACGACAGATTGAAAAATCAAATCGAAACTCTCAATCGCGAAATTGAACAGTATCGCAAGCTTGAAAAAAATTTAAACGATACGCTTATGGTTGCTCAACGCACGGCGGACGAAGTTATTTCCGCTGCGAAAAAAAATGCCGACAATCTCAAAGAAAATACCGCGCTTGAGTGCCAAAATATTCGCAACCAGACACAGCACGAGGCGCAACAACTGCTTGACGGGGCGACGATTAAACGCGACGAAATTTTGACGGAATATGCTCGGCTCGTTCGCGAAAAACATGAGTTCATGCTTAAACTTCGCACGATGCTTGAATCGGAGCTGGCGATAACGAATCAGACGCTCAGCACCGTCCCGCGTGTCGACGAACCGCCCAAACGTTCCGCGCCCGTCGTCGAAAAAATTTCCGAATCGCAACCCGTCAGCGAACAACCCGCGCACGAAGAAATTTCGGAGTCTGTCGAAAAAAATTCGGAGCTCGAAGAAATTTCGGAGCCCGAAAAAATTTCGGAACCTGTTGAAAAAATTCCCGCGCACGTCAAGAAAGCCGAACCCGTCAAAGAAGACACGATTTTGATTGACGATTACGAATACAGCAATTTGGTTGACGTGTCGACAAAGCCCGTCACCGAAAAGAAAGCCGCCGTGTCCGACGATACCTTGGTTTACAAGCCCGTGAAAAAATCCGACCGGAGCGGAGGTGCCGATTCGTGAATTCACTCGTGAACTTCCTGAAAAAAATTCTGCTGATTGTCGAACTTTTCTTTGTGATTCTGTTCATCCACCGCGACAAAGTTTTGTTTTTCGCCGTCGTTGCGCTTGACCAATTTACAAAAGCGTTAGTCATGAAATCAATGGTGCCCGGCGAATCAATTCCGCTCGTGCAAGATTTTTTCCATTTGACTTACGTGTTGAATCCCGGCGCGGCGTTTGGAATTTTGTCGAATCAGCGGCTGTTTTTGATGGTCACGGGCGCGGTTTTGATTTTGGCGACAGCGTATTTCTATCCGCTGCTGAAAAAATCCGACGGGTTTTTGAGATTCGGCACGACGGCAATTTTGAGCGGCGCGGTTGCAAATTTAATCGACAGAGTTCAAACGGGCTACGTCGTGGATTTTTTTGATTTTCGCATTTGGCCGGTGTTCAACGTTGCGGACATTGCGATTGTCGCGGGCATGGGTTTGATGATTTATTCGATACTTTTTCGTCTCGACGAAAACAAAGTGAGCGAAGTTGAAGGCGTGCGGCAGTGAACTTCAATTAGGAATTAGGAATTAGGAATTAGGAGTTAGTAATTGTTGACGCGAAATTAATTCCTCATTCCTAATTCCACATTACTAATTGCTTTCCGGAGGTTGGTAGTGAACTTTTTGGTTGACGAAAAAATTTCTTCGACAAGGCTTGACGTTTATTTGAGCGAAAAATTTCCCGACGGTTCCCGTTCGCACGTGCAGAAATTAATTTCAAGCGGTAGAGTCACGGTCGACGGCGAACAAGTCAAAGCAAGTTTCAAACTTACCGGCGGCGAAAAAATTTCCGTCACGGACGCGGAGCCGACTGAAATTGAAACGTTGCCCGAAAATTTGCCACTTGATATTTTATTCGAGGACACGGATTTAATCGTCGTCAACAAGGCACGCGGAATGACTGTGCACCCCGCCGAAACCGTCACAAGCGGAACTTTGGTCAACGCGCTTTTGTATCACTGCCGCGATTTATCGGGCATTAACGGCGTCAAACGCCCCGGTATCGTTCACCGACTCGACAAAGACACTTCGGGCGTCATGGTTGTCGCGAAGACTGACGCCGCACATTTGAGCCTTGCCGCGCAGATTCAATCGAAAATCGCCGTGCGAACTTATTTGGCGATTGTTCACGGGATTTTGACGGACGACGCGGGCATTGTCACGGGAGCAATCGGGCGCGACAAATCCGACCGAAAGAAAATGGCGATTGTCCCGAACGGCAAACCCGCCGTCACCGAATTTAAAGTTCTGGAGCGATTCAAAGCGTTTACTTTCGTCGAATGCAAACTTCAAACGGGCAGAACTCATCAAATTCGCGTACACATGACGGCGATCGGACATCCGCTTTTGGGCGACACGAAATACACGGCGCGGAAAAATCCCTTCGACATTGACGGGCAGGCACTTCACTCGCACACACTGAGCCTGACGCACCCGACGACGGGCGAACGTATGAATTTCACTGCGCCGTTGCCTGATGACATGCAAAAAATTTTAGATGATTTGAGAGGAAAATTGTGACCATGCACTGTGTAATTTTTGGGCGTGATGATTTCGGTAAACCGCTCTTCGATCTCATTTGCAGCGCAAAACTTCGTACCAATGTGGAGCTGGTCGCGTTCTTTGACCTTTACGAAAATTCGTCAAGAAAGATATACAAATGCCGGCGCAGTTTTGAGCAAAATAACGACGACATTGTTGTCGACGAAGTTCCTTCCGTTGAGATTAGCCTGACTGCTTTCGACAAGTTTTTTATCTTCGGTTGGGATTACGATTTGCGCGAACAATTTCATGCGGCGGGCATTGACTACAAAAAAATAGCTGTCTGTTATGGGGCAATTTTCTATTGTTGCTCACCGCTGGACGAAATTTTTGTCATGCCGAAAAGTAAGCCCGACGTTCCTTTCAAGAAAGCTCCCGCCGAAATTTATCAACATTACGTTGGCGAAACTGCAAAATCCCATGACAGACGACAGCGCGAGGGTTTCTTTGACAAGTATTGCAACGGCGAAGGTCTCGACATCGGTTATGGCGCGGATTTGATTGTTCCGAATTGTTCCGGCTGGGATTTACGTAACGGCGATGCGCAATATCTGGAAGGCATCCCCGACGAAAGTTTTGACTTCGTCTATTCGTCGCACTGTTTGGAGCACATGTTCGACGTGCAAATTTCGTTGAAAAATTGGTTCCGCGTTGTCAGAAAAGGCGGGTGGTTGATTCTGGCGGTTCCGCATCGTGAACTGTATGAAAAGAAAAGTCGGTTACCTTCGCGCTGGAATATCGATCATAAGCACATGTTTTTAATCGGTCGCTCCGAAGAGCCGGATACGCTTGACATTATCGAAGAAATCAAAGCCGCACTCACGGACTACGACATAGAATACGTGAAAACTTGCGACGAAGGGCACACGATAACGGATCCGCTCGTCCACAGCGACGGCGAATATCAAATCGAAATTGTTATCCGAAAGTTGACTTGACAGCGGGAATACCCGAACGTTGTTTGTAAGGAGTTGAGGAAATTGTTTATTCAAGGGTTGGCGCCAATTCTATGGCTGATTGTCGCGCTGAGCGTGCTGAAAATGCCGGCGTGGAAGGCGTGCCCCGTCGCGCTGGTTATCGCGTTCGTCATATCGTGGCAAGTTTTTGATATGCCGCTTACCGATGCAATGACCGGCACGATTGAAGGCGCACTTATGGCGATATGGCCGATTCTCGGAGTTATCGTTTCGGCAATTTTCGCGTACAACTTGACGGTGCACACGGGCGGCATGGACAAAATCAAAGACATGTTGTCTTCAGTCAGCACCGATAAACGAATGCTGATACTTATCATTGCGTGGGGCTTCGGCGCGTTTCTCGAATGTATGTCGGGCTTCGGCACGGCGGTTGCAATCGGCGCGAGCATGTTGGTTACGGTCGGCGTTAAGCCCGTCAATGCCGTTATCGTCTGCCTGCTGTCCAACGCCGCAATGAGTTCGTATGGCTCGGTCGGCTTGCCGTTGTCGACGCTTGCAAAATTGACCAACTTTGATCCGTTGCAAATTGCCACATACACAACGTTGCAACTGGGCGCAATGGTAATTCTCATGCCGTTCGTTATGTTGATTGCCTTCGACGGTTTGAAATGTTTAAAAGGAATGATTCCCGCCTGTTTAATCGGCGGCTTCGGATTCTTCGTGCCCGCGACAATCGGTGCCACAACAATGGGCGCAGATTTGGCAGGTCTTGCGGGTGCTATTTCCTCAATGGCGGCGGTCGTCGTCTACGCAAAAAAATTCCCGATTAAAGAGCCCGAATACGAAATTGACGACTACGACGAAAACTTTTCAATCACGACCGGTGAGGCGGTGCGCGCTTGGCTGGTCTTCTTGCTCATCTTCGTTTTCCTGGTTATCTGTTCCATACCTGCAGTTTCCGCCGTGTTAAAAACCGTGGTTACCAAAGTCATGATTTACAGCGGTCCGGACGCCGCGCCGACTTCGTTCCAGTGGATAACAACTCCGACAATTCTTTTTGTATCGGCGGTTATCGCGGGCTTCGTCAACAATGCTTCAGTCAGCGATATGGCAAACGTTTTGAGCCGCACGCTGAAAACTTTGATACCGACGTTCATCACAATCATCACGATTATCGCCACGGCGCGAATCATGGGTTACAGCGGAATGACGATGGCGATAGCGACGGCGACGGTTGCGGCAACGGGAACTTTTTACCCGTTCATTGCTCCGCTTATCGGGTCAATCGGCGCGTTTATCACCGGCTCGGCAACTTCAAGCTGCGTGCTGTTGAGCAAGTTGCAAGTTGACTCTGCCGTTGCAATAGGTTTGAGTGAAAGTGCTCAAGCGTGGATAGCGGCGGCAAATGCGGCGGGCTCGTGTGTTGGCAAAATCATTTCCCCGCAATCAATCGCAATCGGCGCGGCGGCTGTCGGTGCGTTCGGCGTCGAATCGCAAATCATGAAATTCGCCGTGAAAGTTTATCTGCCGTTCATTTTGATTATGGGTTGCGTGGTTTACTTCGGGCAGGCGTTATTGTAAATGGATTTTCATTTCGCGGGAATCGGGACATTGATTAACGTTGCGGGAATTTTTTTCGGCGGACTTGTCGGCGTTTTCGGCGGAAAATTTTTGACGGAAAAATTTCGCGTGACGTTAATGGATGCCTGCGCGCTTGCAGTAATTTTTCTCGGAGCGGGCAGCACGTTGAGCGGCTTACTGAAAATTTCGGGCGACACGCTGAATTTTCAAAACGCAATGTTGTTAATCGCAAGTTTGCTTATCGGCTCTGCCGTCGGCGGAATTTTGGACATTGACGGCAAAGTTGAGCGTTTCGGAATTTTTCTGCGGGAACGTTCCGGCAACGACGGCGATACGAAATTTGTTGAAGCGTTCGTCACGGCGTCGCTGACGGTTTGTATCGGCGCAATGGCGGTTATCGGCGCGATTAACGACAGACTTTTACACGACCCGACAATTTTAATCGCAAAATCTTCGCTTGACATGATAATTATTTTGGTTATGGCGGCAAGTCTCGGCAAAGGTTGCATTTTTTCCTGCGTGAGCGTCGGAATTTTTCAAGGCGCGATAACTTTTTTCGCGGGCTTTTTGGAACCGTTCATGACGGAAATTGCGCTTGCAAATTTGTCGACTGTCGGCAACGTTTTAATCTTCGCAATCGGCGTCAACTTGCTGTTCCCCGAAAAAAAAATTCCCGTCGCAAATTTTCTTCCCGCGCTGATTATCGCTTGCCTGTGGAATTAAAATTTTGAGGAGGTTTTATTATGGATGCCACATTGAAAATCGCTTTGGATGAATATTTCGAGAGAGCCTCGGAATTCCCGCTGAATAAATTCGTGCTCGTGCGCGACGACCATGAAGTTTCGCCGCTTATCGAAGCGAAATTCAGCGAAACTGAACCGTTCACGCTCACTGCGTCGGACGACCAAGAAATTTTCGCGGGCGATATTCTCGTCTATCCGAAGACGCGCCAATTTTGTTTCGTCGACGACATTCGCCACATTCCCGACAAAAATATTTTCATCATCCACTACTACACGGATTTTGACTTCGAGTAAACCGCTCGTCTGAGCCAAAAGAAAACTTCCCGCAAAATTTTCGCGGGATTTTTTTGATTGCCGATAAAAATTTTTGAAGAACGACACCGGTAAATCAGAGGCCGTCACGGATGACGGCCGCCCGCAGTATTTCACGTGATGTGAAATATGCGGGCACGATGACTTAATCGTAGCGAAAACATTTGAACAACGAACGAGTAGCCGCCCCGCGAGGTGCCCTTTCTTTTGCAACTTTTCTTTGGGCAAGCAAAGAAAAGTTGATAACAACAAACTCAAAATCGACGAATCAGCCGAATCGCAGCAAGAACCTTTGCCGGCTTACCGACAACCCCGAATTAATGCGCTGAATCAGCCGCCGATAATATCTGCCAAAATCAATATTGCAAAGTGTAAAAAGTATGCTAAAATGTTTCCGCTTAGCGCAGGCAGAATTTTTTTTCCAACAGAAGGGAGCTATCCGACAGATGTGGGGTTTTTTTGGCGGTTTGTCGCACGACATGGGAATTGACCTTGGGACGGCGAACACTCTTGTACACGTCAAAGGTCGTGGGATTGTCCTGCGTGAACCTTCGGTCGTAGCTATAAAAAGTGACACGGGTGAAGTTTTGGCGGTCGGCGAAGAGGCAAAGCAGATGATTGGTCGCACGCCCGGCAACATAATTGCGATTCGCCCGATGAAAGACGGCGTCATTGCCGATTTCGACGTAACGCAGGCAATGCTCAGATATTTTATCCGCAAAGCAATGAACTCAAAATCTTTCGTGCGCCCGCGAGTTGTGGTCGGCGTGCCTTCGGGCGTCACCGAAGTCGAAAAACGCGCAGTTATCGACGCGGCACAACAGGCGGGCGCACGTGAAGCATATTTAATCGAAGAACCTATGGCTGCGGCTATCGGCGCGGGTCTTCCGGTCGAAGAGGCAACCGGCAACATGGTCGTCGATATTGGCGGCGGCACAACCGAAATCGCAGTAATTTCGCTCGGCGGAATTGTCGTCAGTCGTTCGATTCGTATCGGCGGCGACGAAATGGATTCGTCGATAATCCAATACATTCGCCGCATGTACAGCTTGATGATTGGCGAACGCACGGCGGAAGAAATCAAAATTAAAATCGGTACGGCAATCATTACGCCCAAAAACGATAAGTCGATGCAAATTCGCGGACGCGACTTGGTCAGCGGCTTGCCGAAAAATGTCGAAGTCAAATCCAGCGAAATCCGCGAAGCTCTCGGCGAACCGATTTTTAAAATTGTCGACGCGGTTAAAGGCACGCTTGAAAAAACTCCGCCCGAACTTGCCGCAGACATCATGGATCACGGTATCGTTATGACCGGCGGCGGCGCGCTTCTTGCCAATCTCGACAAATTAATCTCAAACGAAACGGGTATGCCGGTTATCGTTGCGGACGACGCGCTCTCTTGTGTCGGCGAAGGCACGGGCAGATCTCTCGAAAACATGAATTTGCTTAAACGCGTCGTTATGACATCCAAAAAGCTGAGACAATGAACAAAAAGCTTCGCAAGGAAAAATCGACGGACATAAAAAAAATTATCGCGCTGATATTTATATTCGTCAGCGTTTTTTGTGCTGTCTTTTTCGCCGCGAGAAATAAATTCGCCACGCCCGTAACGAACACGACCGCAATGGCAATCGTGGCACCGTTTCAGCGAATTTTTTCGTGGGCGGGCAGTCAACTTGCATTCATTAAAGATACCGTCACGGAAATTTCTACGTTGCACGAACAGAACAAACAACTGCGCGAAGAAGTCGAACTTTTGCGTGCACAAAATTTGACGGCGTCGGAATATGCGTCGGAAAATCAACGGTTGCGTGATTTGCTCGGCTACAAAAAAGTTGCAACACAATTCGATTTGGTTGCGGCGTCGGTTATCGGGCGCGAATCGGCAACGTGGTCAAGCGTTATCGTCATAAATCGCGGAACATTTGACGGCGTGGCGAACAATATGGCGGTCGTCACCGAAATGGGTTTGGTCGGGCACGTCATGGAAGCCGGAATCAATTCGTCGAAAGTGCAACTGTTGCTTGATCCGCGTTCGTCCGTCGGCACGCTGATTCAACGCCCGGAATCACGAGTTGCCGGCATTGTCGAAGGCGACATAAAAAATCCGAATCACCCGAAGATGGTCAACATCCCGAAAGATTCTGACGTAAAAGTTGACGATATGGTTGTCACGTCGGGATTCGGCGGCGTTTATCCGAAAGGACTTGTCGTCGGCAAAATCGTTGAGGTGCACAACGAGGAAGGCGGACTTTTGAAATACGGCGTGATTGATACTTCCGTCAACTTCCAAAAACTTGAAGACGTGGCAGTTATCGTTGCGTCAAGAGAGGCTCCGCCCGAACCGTTGCAACCGCCGCCGCAAACACCGGGTACTGAAACAGATCCTTACGAGACTGCGAAAAAACTTCAGGCGGCACAGCAACAAATTCAAGACGCACAGCAACAAGTTCAGGACGCGCAACAGCAACAACTTCAGCAGGCGGGTTACGTGCCCGAAGAAACGCCGCGTGAAGATTTTTCGTCCGAAGACCGCGAGGAGGATTATTCGCGATGATTGCCGGATTGTGGACAATGTTGACGATTGTGCTTTACGCTCTGCAAACTTCGCTGTTGACGTTCGTGAACTTTGAAGGATTTAGCGCGAATTTGATGCTGTTGCTGATTGTGTCGGTCGCGTTCATTCGCGGACACAAATACGGAGTTTTTTTCGGCTTTATCGCGGGATTGTTGCAAGATTTAACTTCGGGAAGTTACTTCGGAATTGCGACGTTCAGTTACATGACAATCGGATTCGCTTTCGGAAAATTTTCCGTCAATCTTTTCCGCGAACAGGCACTTTTGCCCGTGATAGGTTCAATTCCCGCGCTGGCGTTTCATTTCGCGATAATCGTGTGCTTTTTGTTTCTGCTCGACAAACAAATTGACGCGGTGAAATTGTGGCGCATGGACTTTTGGCCGACGGCGATTATGCAAGTCGTGTTGGCTTATCCCGTGCATAAATTGGTTTGCGAATTGAATGAGTACGCGAAAAAACATCGTTAGAGCTTGCGGCTTCGATTCGGCTGATTCGTTAATTTTAGTTTGTCGAATCTACTTTCTTCCAACGAAGGAAGAAAGTAGCAAAGAAGTTCGCCACTGCGCGTGGGGCGTCAGTCGTTCGCAAAACAAATGTTGTCGTCAACCCGTGCGTTGTCGTGCCCGCAAGTGAAACCTCCTGTTTCAATTGCGGGCGAGGCCGTCATCCGTGACGGCCTCTAATTTCGCATTGTTTTTCCGACAGCTTAACAAAGGAGGAATTTTTTTGAAAGTAACCGAACAGGACATCAAAACCGTTGCAAGTTTGTCGCGGCTCAAAATTCGCGAAGACGAAGCCGCCGAGGTCACCGCGCAACTCGACAAGTTTTTGACTTACGTCGAAAATCTGCAGTCAATCGACACGACGAACATTGAGCCGACGACTTACGCGTTGCCGATGCAAAATGTTTTCCGTGCCGACAAAGTCAAACCGTCACTCGAACGCGAACTTGCGCTTTCAAATGCGCCGCTTGCCGAAGACGGCTATTTTAAAGTGCCGCGTGTTTTGGAAGCGTGAATTTTTATTTGAAGTTTGAAAGGGGTATTTGACATGATTTTCCATAGCCACATGAAAAAACTTTTGGGCGCGACGATTCTTACCGGCTCGTTGCTTTTCAACACGACGGCGGCGGATGCGGCGGCTCACGTCAACCGCGAAACGATTTATCAAGTCGCCCTGCTCCAATCGCTGACGATGGGATATTTCGACGGCTCAATCACCGTCAAGCAACTGAAAACTTTCGGCGACACCGGTATCGGCACTTTTGAAGGACTCGACGGCGAAATGATTGTGCTGGACGGCGTTGTTTATCGTGCGAATCAGCAATGCAAAATCAACGTCGTTGCCGACAAAGTTACCGTGCCTTTCAGCAACGTGACATTTTTCGACAAAGATTTTTCCCTGAGCCTGAACAACGTCGACGACAAAGACACGCTTGAAAAAATTTTGAATGAGCAAGTCGACAAGCACGGGCGCAACAATTTTTACATGATAAAAATTTCGGGCGACTTCAATTCAATTCACGTTCGCAGTGAAAGCGGCGCGGAGAAACCGTATCCGACTTTGGTCGAAGCGTTGAAAACTCAAAACGAAGTCACGCAGGAAAATATTCGCGGCACGATTGTCGGATTGTACTGCCCCGATTTTATGAGTTCGCTCAATTCGACGGGCTGGCACTTCCATTTCATTTCGGAAGATAAAAAATTCGGCGGACACGTTCTCGGCGCGAACGTCAAAAGTGCTGAAGTGCAATTCGACAAGACTGCAACTTTCCGCATGAACTTGCCGAAGATGAACAATTTCAACGAGCTGAATTTCAATAAGGACTTGAGCGAAGAAATTCGCATTGCCGAAAAGGATTCCCAACGCTGAGGAGGAAAATTTTTTTGGAACTCTATAACAAAACGGCGCACGAGTTACACGAACTTTTACAGACAAAACAAATTTCTGCGGCGGAATTGACTGCCGATATTTTTTCGCGTGTCGACGAACTCGAAGACAAAATCGGCGCGTATCTCACAATCACTCGCGACAAAGCAATTTCGGACGCAAAACTTGTCGACGAAAAAATTTCTCGCGGCGAAAAAATTTTCCCGCTTGAAGGCATTCCCTGTGCCGTCAAAGACAACATCTGTACCAAGGGTATCAAGACAACCTGCGCGTCGAAAATTCTTGAAAATTTCGTGCCGCCGTATGATGCGACCGCTTACAAAAAACTTTCCGCACAAAATCCGATTTTAATCGGCAAGGCCAATCTCGACGAATTTGCAATGGGCGGCTCAACCGAAAATTCGGGCTTTCACGTCACGCGCAACCCGCACGATCTTGACTGCGTACCCGGCGGAAGTTCGGGCGGCTCGGCGGCGGCTGTCGCTGCCTGTGAAGCTGTCTTCGCGCTCGGTTCCGATACGGGCGGTTCGATTCGTCAACCGGCAAGTTTCTGCGGCGTCGTCGGCATGAAACCGACTTACGGACGTGTTTCGCGTTACGGACTTGTTGCCTACGCCAGTTCGCTTGACCAAATCGGTCCGATAACTCGCGACGTGACGGATTGCGCGCTTGTCATGAACGCCATTGCCGGACGCGACGAAATGGATTCGACTTCGACATCAGCGGACGTGCCCGACTTTACGAAAAGCCTTGTCGCCGACGTTAAAGGTTTGAAAATCGGCTTGCCCAAAGAATATTTCGTTAAAGGTATCGACGCCGAAGTTGAAACCGCCGTTCGCAATGCCGCGAAAAAATTTGAATCACTCGGCGCGGAAATTTCGGAAATAAGTTTGCCGCACACCGACTACGCAATTTCGACGTACTATCTGATTGCGCCCGCCGAAGCCGCAACGAATTTGGAACGCTACGACGGTGTAAGCTACGGTGCCCGCGTCGACGGTGTTGATGTTGTCGAAATGATGACGAACACTCGCACGGAAAAATTTGGCGAAGAAGTCAAACGCCGTATCATGATTGGCAACTATGCTTTGAGCGCGGGATATTACGACGCGTATTATCTCAAGGCGTTGAAAGTTCGCACGCTGATTCAGAAAGATTTTGTCGACGCGTTTAAAAACGTTGACTTGATTCTTGCGCCGACGGCTCCGACTGCCGCGTTCAAAATCGGCGAAATGATTTCCGACCCGCTGAAAATGTATCTGCAGGACGTGTGCACGGTTCCGCTGAATTTGGCGGGCTTGCCGGGCATTTCGATTCCGTGCGGCGTCACGAAAAATAATTTGCCGATTGGATTCCAACTTATCGGCAAAGCTTTGGACGAAGCGACAATTTTGCAAGCGGCGTTCACCTACGAACAACTTTAAAACTCACTGCGATAAAAAATTCCCCGTTCAAACGAGCGGGGTTTTTTGTTTTTGGTCAAAAAAATAACGGGCGAAGTTAAAAAACTTTTTCGCCCATGATGAGATTGGTCGTCATAAATGCAAGTTGTTTTTTTTCCGGCGAATCTTTCAACGCGAAAATCATTTTTGCCAAAACTTTGCCGCGCTCAAAATCGCCGTCGCGCCGTCTGTCTTGCTCAAATTGTTTGAATGCCTGAAGAAGTTCGCACAAAATTTTTTCCGCATTAGTCGAAGCTTTGACGGCATCAAGAATTTCGAGAAGAATTGCCCGCGTGTCATCGCCTTGCACGGAATTTTCCAGTTGTTCAAAATAGCAGTCCTCCAACACCTCGAAGACTTCCCAAGCTTTGTCAGTGTTGAGCATTTTCGCATGACGAGCTGCGCCGCGTTTCGTCCACAAATAAAGGACGCGAGCTCCTTTTTGAACAAGGTGAACATCCGTTACCCTGTCTTCTTCGACAAGGTGAAGATGGTTCACCCTGTCTTTGAAGGTTGCGAGGGCTTGGCTTTCGAGTTTGAAGAAGTGCTTGCCTTCGACGAACCGACTGCGGTTGTTGTTGAAATTGCGTTTGATGTTGTCGGTCGACGTTCTGTAGGATTCGGCAAGTTGCGCTGTGGTCAAAACGCGTTCTCTGTTCCACTCGACGGGCACCGGATTTTGAAAATTGTCCATAATAAATGACTCCTTTCGTGACGCTTGACAACGCAGGGGCTCTTTGCTAGAATCAAGGTAACAAAAAACCTCTTGACGCCACCTTGCGTCATTATGTGATTTTAAACTTTTCAAAAAGCATTTTAAAGCAAGGGCGGAGGATTGTCAAGGCGAATACTGATTCTTCGCCCGCATAAGCGGTTTTTTTGTTTTTCAGAAAAGCTCTCCCGCATGATTTGATTCGTGCTTACGGAGGGCTTTTTCTTTTCTAATTCGACGTTCGTCGGTGTTGTCAAGGTCGAAAAAATTTTGGTCACGGACACGGAAATCGACAAAAACCAAATCGACAGCGACACCGTGAACATGTTGAGCGCGTGCCTGATTAACGAACGAAATCCCGTTTGTTACGGCACGGACAGCCGTTGGGCGAATCACATCTACCCGATTTTTTTGACGGAAAGTTTTATCAAGTCACGCAGCATTTCGGCGGAAACATTTTTAAATTTATTCTGAGGTGAAGACATGAACGAAATTATCGGGCGCGTTGCGGCGACGGAAAAATTTCCCGCGACGATGGACAAATTTTATTTCTGGACGGACGCCGACTTTCGATTGAACGCTTTCGACGTGGTGAAAGTTGCGCATTTGGACTGCTCGTTTTCTTTCGGCACGGTGGAAAATATTTTTCACATCACCGACGCGAAAAGTTTTTTGACGAATTATATTTCCTGCGACTTCGGCGACACGACGATTGACGCGCCGACTTTGCGTATCGGCATGAATTACGTTGAAGTTGCCGTTTCCTTCAACACGAAAAATATTTACACGCCCGTCAAAAATGATTCGCCCGTCACGCTTGCCGACAAATCCGAAATTGAACAGGCGTTGGGGCTCGACAAAATCAAAAACAAACTCGTCTGCGGATTTTTGAAAATGTACGAAGGTCAAGCCGACCGCGAAATTTTTTTGCCCGTGAATTTGGACGCTCAATTTTTGCTCGGCTCGGAGGGCGCACATTTGAACATTTCGGGCATTTCGGGTTTGGCGGCAAAGACAAGTTACGCAATGTTTTTGATGAAGTCGATACAGGAAACTTTTGACGATTGCGCGTTCGTGATTTTCAACGTCAAGGGCAAAGATTTACTCGCGCTTCACGAACCGAACGAAGACAATTCCGCCGCCCGGATTTATCAATCGCTGGGCTTGAGCGAAAAACCTTTTGCGAATGTCCGTTACTTCGCGCCGAAACATGCCGACGACGACAAAGTTACAAGCTATCTGCCGCAAGCCGACGTTGAAAATTATTTGGCGAACGGCTTGATGAAAAAATTCACCTACGTTTACGAAGACGACCGCGAATCGCTCGAAATGCTTTTCGCCGACGTGGACGACAGCACGCAAACCATGGACTCGATTATCAGCAAGGTTATCGACGCGAACGACGCGGACTTCGGCGGAATTACGACGTGGAATAATTTTCTTGCGAAAGTCGACGAACTGTCACGGGCGGGCAATTCCGGTAGCTCAAAAGAAATTTCCGTACTCAGCTGGCGAAAATTTAAACGCATCGTCAACAAGGCGATTAAAACCGATAAAATGTTCGTCACGCGCACCGCTTACGAAAATCACGAATGCCGCCTTGAAGAGGAATTGCAAAAAATTTCGGCGGGCACGGTCAGCGTCATTGACATTGCAAAACTCGGCTCCGACAAGCAGGCTTTTGTTTTCGGCGACGTGCTCAAGACGATTTACAAACTCAAGCTCGGCGAATACGACGATATAACTCCGCCGTCAAAAATCGTTATCTTCGTCGACGAACTGAACAAATTTGCCTCGAAAGACACCGCGAAAAATTCACCGATTCTGCGGCAGATTTTGGACGTTGCCGAACGCGGGCGGTCACTTGGGATAATTCTTTTCGGCGCGGAACAATTTCGCTCGAATATTCACGGACGGGTTACCGGCAACTGCGCGACGCTTGCTTTCGGGCGCACGAACGTTTTGGAAACGACGACCAAAGATTATTCGGCGTCGGGCAGGAAAATTTTTTCGTGTGACGAAAACAGTGTGACAAAAGCAATCAGCGCGAAATTTTCAGCAACGCTTGCGAATAAATCGAACAAGGAGGGAATTTTATGACAGAAGTTAATTTGGGCATAACTCTCGTTGAAATCGTCACAAGCGGTCTTTACAAAAATTCGCTCGATATTATTCGTGAGTATATCCAGAATTCGTGTGACGCGATTGACGACGCTGTTAAAGTCGGCATTTTGCGCGAAGGCGAGGAAAAAATTACGGTCATAATCGACGAAGATAATCGCAGCATCACAATCGAAGATAACGGCACCGGAATTTCAGCGTTGACTTTTCAAAAGAAATTGAGCGACATCGGTAAGTCCGACAAAAGTTTGGAGAGCGACCGTGGTTTTCGCGGTATCGGGCGGCTCGGCGGTTTGGCTTACTGCAAGACTTTGATTTTCAGTTCAAAAGTTGCGGGCGAGAAAAAAATTTCGACTCTGATTTTTAACGCCGAAAAACTTCGTCAAGAATTCTGGAAGGGCACGAAACGTTCTGCCGAATCCGTCCTGATTGAAAACATGAAGTTTGAAACATTTGATGCCGCCCCCGATACGCCCGAACATTTTTTTCGCGTCGAAATGATTGACATCGTCGACACAAACAAAGACTTGCTTGACGTTGCCAAAGTTCGCGAATATCTGTCGTTCGTCGCGCCCGTCACTTACAGCCCGCAATTTTATTACCAAGAATTGATTTACAAATATGCCGCAGAAATCGGATTCAAAATCACCGAATATAAAATCGAAGTCGACGGCGAGCAACTCGTCAAAAATTACAAGTCGAACGTCCGAACAAAGTCCGGCGAAGATGAAATTTTCGGCGTGGAGTTTCGCGACCTTTACGACGCTGACGGCAAATTAATCGCGTGGCTGTGGTTCGGCTTGTCGACAATCAAAGGCATTCTTTCCGAAGCGCATGACACTCAATCCTACAAAATGCGCGGTCTTCGTATGCGCTCGGGCAACATTCAAATCGGCGACGCGGAAACGCTCAAGGAACTTTTCAAAGAAGATCGCGGCTGGAAATATTTTATCGGGGAAATTCACGCCGTCGATAAAAATCTGCGCCCGAATTCCAAACGCGACGACTTCGAGGAAGACAAAGCTTACAATGCTTTGAAAGCCGCGCTGAAAACTTGTTTCGTCGAATTGGAGGACATCTATCGCGCCGCTGCAAACGTTCGCACTGAGCAAAATAAAATTAACGCGCCTGATAAATCCGAACGTGAATTCAAAGAAAAATCTCTCGCTTATCAAAAATCCCACGAAGCGACTCACGAAGCCGAAATGTTGATGTTGAAAAAAAATGCAGCAAAAGCCACAGATAAACTTGAGAAATTTCGGCAAGCAGCCGAAGCTACACCTGAAACAGCGAAGTCTAAAGTTGTCCTGCGCATAATCGGAAATCAACCGCCCGTCGTTTCGCTACCGACTGGAACAGATACGAATCCGCAAC